>NZ_CALETI010000279.1 GCF_937920075.1 uncultured Agitococcus sp. | reverse complement strand
TTAGGCTTTTCTGTGGATGGCTTTTTTTCGCTGTTAGCAGAGTTTTCGGAGGTGGTTTTTTTCTCTACCGTCTTTGGTGTTTCTGGTTTAGGTTTTTCACTCACGACAGGGGTAGGTTGTCTTAACTCTTCAATATCATCATCTTGTGCATAACTTAAGGACGGCAATGAGAGTAAACTGCACAAAAAGACAATAGATTTCAATGTTTGACCTATACCTGTCGTGGTGATCTGAATCATGGTAATACTTTTTTAAAGGGTTTTACGGTAACTTGTTGATAAACGCCTGCGGCAATATAAGGGTCATTAGCAGCCCATGCTTGTGCCTCTGTTAAGCTAGCAAATTCAGCAATAATTAAACTGCCCGTAAAACCTGCTTCGGCGGGGTCTTCACTATCAATTGCAGGATGTGGGCCGGCAACAAATAAACGGCCTTCAGCTTGCAGTTGTTTTAGACGAGCAACATGATCAGGACGGGCGGCTAAACGTTGGCTGAGTGTGTTTGGTTTGTCTTCAGCTATAATGGCATACCACATATTATTTCTCTTGAGTTAATTCGGGACGTAAGTAGCGAGATAATAAAGTAAATTGTGCAATCATAAAAATGATGGTCATCGCTAAACTGCCAAAAACTTTAAAGTCCACCCAATATTTTTCAAAATAAAAGGCAACATAGGCATTACTTGCCCCAGCAAAAATAAAAAAGCCAATCCATGCCCAATTGAGTTTACGCCAAACAGTTGCAGGCATATCAAAGGCTTTACCTAACATTTTTTGTACTAAAGGCTCTTTGCCAATATACATGCTGATTAAAAAGGCAACAGCAAAAATCCAATTAATAACAGGTGCTTTCCATTTTAAATAGGCTTCATCATGTAATAACAGCGTTGCACTACCAAATAAAATCGTGGCGACGAGGGTGATTTTTTGGCCATTTTCGAGGTGGCGTTCTTTTAACCACAAACCGCCATACACTAAAATAGAACTGCCAATTAATACAGCCGTTGCAGGAAAAATACCTAAAGTTTTAAACGTGGCAAAAAAGGCAAATAAAGGAATAAAGTCAAGCCATTGTTTCATAATCTGATGCTTTGTGGGACAATTTAGCGAATCTTAATCATCTTTTTGTCATCTGTCATGCCTTCTATTGATTTACATTGTCATAGTTTTTTTTCTGACGGCACACAAAGCCCCAGTCAACTGGTGCAACAAGCACTTGCTGCCCAACTGCAATACTTAGCCTTAACCGACCATGATAGTATCAATGGTTTAGCAGAAGCACATCAGGCAGCGCAAGGTACTAGTTTAACCATTATTAATGGCGTAGAAATTTCGGCAGTGTGGCAAAAACAATTAATCCATATTGTTGGCTTAGGTATTGACCCACAAAACACTAATTTATTAGCAGGATTGGCAGAGCAAGCTCAAGCAAGAGCCAAACGCGGCAAATTAATTGCTGAAAAATTAGCGCAGCTAGGTATTAAAGATACATGGCCAGAGATGTTGGCTTTAGCTGAGGGCGATGAAAATAGAGTCGGGCGCGCGCATTTTGCTCAATGTTTATTAAATCGAGGCATTGTCAATAATTTGCAAAAAGCCTTTGATAAATATTTAGCCACAGGTAAACCAGCGGCAGTACCGATGCCGTGGACAGATATGTTAACGGCGATTGCATGGATTCAACAAGCAGGTGGGGTAGCAGTGTTGGCACATCCTGCACGTTATAACTTATCACAAACCAAATTGCGTGCCTTATTAGCCGATTTTAAACAAGCAGGTGGTCAAGCCATGGAAGTGAATACGGCAAATGAAAAAGTGAATATTATTAATAATTTGGCAGCTTTGTCACAACGATTTGAATTATATGCTTCGCAAGGCAGTGATTATCATGGTACAACCATGCCTTGGTTAAAGCTTGGCCATTTTGCTCAGCAGCCAAGCATTTGTATGCCAGTTTGGCAGTTATTAAATATTAATCTAAATTAATATAATAATATTTGAGGGATATAATAAATGAGTCAATATTTTCATATTCATCCAGATAATCCTCAGGCGCGTTTAATTAAACAAGCGGTACAAATTATCCGTAATGGTGGAGTGATTGCTTATCCAACTGATTCGGGGTATGCCTTGGGTTGTCATTTAGGCGATAAAAATGCTTTAGAGCGTATTATTCGTATTAGACAATTAACTGATAAGCATCATTTTACCTTATTATGTCGCGACTTATCTGATATTGCCACGTATGCCAAAGTTGATAATCCCACCTATCGTTTATTAAAGGCGCATACGCCTGCTGCATATACCTTCATTCTAACGGCAAGTAGTGAAGTGCCTAGACGCCTTATGCACCCAAAACGTAAGACCATTGGTTTACGTGTGCCAGACCATGCCATTTGCCAAGCCTTATTAGCAGAGTTAAATGAGCCATTATTAACTGCGACATTACAACTACCCAATGAATCAGAACCACTATATGATCCTGAAGATATTTTTGAGTGTTTAGGCAAACAATTAGATTTAGTGATTAATGGTGGATTTGGCACGTTAATACCAACAACGGTGGTTGATTTAAGTGAGTCTGGTAATCCAATTATAATTCGTGAGGGTGCAGGCGATATTAGTCCGTTTATTTAATGAGAATACTTCTTAATTACCTAAATTTATCACCTATAAAATGAGATATTTATCATAAATAATTTATTTGTATAAAAAAACTAAAAAAATCATTGCAAAAATGAAATATCTAGGAGTAATATCACTGGACAGCTAGTCTTTGGGATGAGATTAGCCTTGTTGCCTTTCTTAGGTATCATCCTCCATGTTTATGGTAGTTTTTGTTTTTTTGGGCAGACCTTAGGGTCTGCCTTTTTTCTTTGTCTAATCGTATAATTTAAAAATCTTTTTCTCTTTTGGAGTGTCTAGGGTGAGTGTCGCCGCTTCTCAACGTGTTTTATCAGGTATGCGTCCAACAGGTCAGTTACATTTAGGCCATTATCATGGCGTGCTAAAAAACTGGGCAAAATTACAATATGAGCATGACTGTTTCTTTTTTGTTGCAGATTGGCACGCCTTAACAACGGCCTATGAAGATCCTCGCATTATTAAACAAAGTGTTTTTGCGATGGTGGTTGATTGGTTGGCCGCTGGCGTAAACCCTAAAACAGCAACTATTTTTGTCCAGTCACAAATGCCACAACATGCTGAGTTGCATTTATTGTTGTCGATGATGACGCCTTTATCATGGTTAGAGCGTGTGCCAACCTATAAAGATCAACAAGAAAAGTTAAAAGAGAAAGACCTAGCCACCTATGGCTTTTTAGGCTATCCCTTATTACAAAGTGCCGATATTTTATTATATCGTGCAGGTTTAGTGCCTGTCGGTGCAGACCAAGTCGCACATATCGAATTAACGCGTGAAGTGGCTCGTCGTTTCAATCATTTATTTGGTAAAGAAATTGGCTTTGAAGACTTAGTTGCAGCCGCCATTCAAAAAATGGGCAAAAAAGCTAGCAAAGTGTATGTTGATTTACGCAAAAAATATCAAGAGTCGGGTGATGTTGAAGCCCTAGCCACTGCACAAGCCTTAGTGCAAGCTCAACAAAATATTACGTTGGGTGACAAAGAGCGTTTATTAGGCTCTTTAGAAGGTGGTGGCAAAATTATTCTGCCAGAACCACAACCCTTGTTAACACCTGCGGCTAAAATGCCTGGTTTAGACGGCCAAAAGATGTCTAAATCTTATGGTAATACCATTTCTTTGCGTGAAGCACCTGATGACGTTGATCAAAAAGTGCGTCGTATGCCAACTGATCCTGCTCGTATTCGTCGTACCGATGCGGGTAATCCAGATGTGTGTCCAGTGTGGCAATTACATGAAATCTATTCGGATGAATCAACCAAACAATGGGTTCAACAAGGTTGTCGCTCAGCTGGTATTGGTTGTTTAGAGTGTAAAAAGCCAATTACCGAAGCGATTAATGCTGAATTAGAGCCAATGCGTGTACGTGCGCGTGAGTATGAAGAAAGTCCAGAGTTAATCTATAGTTTATTAACTGAAGGTGCTGAACGTGCACGTGATGTTGCTGAAGACACACTGAAAGATGTGCGTGCAGCAATGGGCTTAAGTTATCGGTAATTCGCAATGACAGAACTTGTTATAGACACGCCTGATGATGTGTTGCTTGATAGCCAACAGGCATTGGCGCGTGTTTATGATGAGTTTATTACCCAAGTTCCTGAAGACTTATATATTCCGCCTGATGCCTTGGCAGTATTTTTAGAAGCATTTGAAGGGCCTTTAGATTTATTGCTGTATTTAATTCGCAAACAAAACTTGGATATATTAGATATTCCCATTGCCGAAATTACCCGCCAATACATTAGTTATATTGAGTTAATGCAAGAGCTGAATATTGATTTAGCGGCAGAGTATTTATTAATGGCGGCTTTGTTGGCCGAAATTAAATCGCGTTTATTGTTGCCTAAGCCAAAAAATCCTGAAGCCGAAGAAGAAGATCCGCGCGCCGAGTTAATTCGTCGTTTACAAGAGTATGAGCGTTTTAAAAAGGCAGCAGAAGATTTGGGTGATTTACCACAAGAAGGTAGAGACATTTTTTTAACCCATGTCGAACCGCCAGTTCGAGAGTTATTAGCGACTGAGCCTTTTGTGGGCGATTTTTCTTTGTTATTAGAAGCAATGCGTGATGTATTACAACGTGCGCAGTTGCAAAAAAGTCATATCATTGCAGAAGAAGGTTTAAGTTTAGAACAACGTTTCAGAGAAGTTTTAGCGCGTTTGGCGTCTGGTGAAACGGTTATATTTTATGAGTTATTCACCGTCAAAGAAGGGCGAATCGGTGTTGTTGTGACTTTTATGGCTATTTTAGAGTTATTGAAACAAAAAATGATAGAATTAGTACAAGAAAGCGTTTTTGCGCCGATTTATGTGAGAGAATATAGGGAGTTAGCATGAAGCTCAGTCAGAGCTTACTGAAAAATATCCTCGAAAGTGCGATATTTGCCAGTCCTAGCCCTTTGTCGGTTGAAGAGTTGTTAAGTTTATTTGCTGATGAGGAAAAACCGACTCGTCAACAAATACAAACGCTGATTAAAGAGTTGCAAAATGACTATGCAACGCGCCCTTTAGAAGTGGTTGAGGTTGCCTCTGGTTATCGTTTTCAAGTCCGTGCGAAGTTTAGTCCGTGGATTAGCAAAATGTGGCAAGACAAGCCACCCAAGCTCTCACGGGCGATGTTAGAAACTTTAGCGATTATTGCTTATCGCCAACCTGTTACCCGAGCTGAAATTGAAGCAATTCGTGGTGTCGTGGTGAGTACGCAAATCATTAAAGCCCTTTTTGACCGAGATTGGATTGTGGTTGTTGGTCATCGCGAAGTGCCAGGTAGACCCGCTTTATTGGCAACGACTCGTGAGTTTTTGGATGCGTTTAGTTTGAAAGGCTTAGCTGATTTGCCGCCCTTAGCAGCTTTGCGTGATTTAGATACTATAGAAGCCGAATTGGCTACAACAAATCGTGTGGAAAAAGAATAATAGCCACATTGTGACTGTAGGGTAGAGACGGATTAGTGCTATAGCACCAATCCAAAGTAGACAAAGTGAAAACTCTTGTCTGAAAGATTAATACTGTTGGTTAAATAGTGAGTATTGAAGAGCCATGAGCGAAAAATTGCAAAAAGTCCTAGCCCGTGTTGGTTTAGGTTCTCGTCGTCACATGGAGGAAGCGATTGTTGAAGGCCGTGTTAGCGTCAATGGTAAAATTGCTGAAATTGGTCAGCGCATTGAAGCAACAGACGAATTAAGAATTGATGGCCGTCGTGTGTCTTTTACCCTTGAAGAAGAAACACGTCGCCGTGTGTTAGTGTATTACAAGCCTGAAGGCGAAATTTGTTCTCGCCAAGACCCTGAAGGTCGGCCAACCGTATTTGACAACTTACCTCCGTTAAATGGTGAGCGTTGGGTCATGGTTGGGCGTTTGGATATTAACAGTAGTGGTTTATTGTTATTTACAAACGATGGTGAATTGGCAAATCGTTTAATGCATCCCTCTAATGAAGTTGAGCGCGAATATGCGGTGCGTGTGATGGGTGAAATTACCCCAGAAATGCGTCAAAACTTATTAAATGGCGTAATGCTCGAAGATGGCCCCGCCAAGTTTGAGTCAATGAGCGAAGTGGGTGGTGAAGGCATTAACCGCTGGTATGAAGTGGTGGTCAAAGAAGGCCGCAACCGCGAAGTACGTCGTTTGTTTGAATCACAAGCGTTAAAAGTGAGCCGTTTATTACGTATTCGATATGGTACTGTGTCTTTAGCTCGTCATTTGCGTATGGGACGTTGGTTAGAGTTAGATAAAGACGAAATTGATGGCTTGGCGGCTTTAGTTAAGCTAAAACCGCGTATTGGTACAGGCTTGTATGGTTTGGCTAAACGTCGTGCTGAAAAATTAGAGGAAAATCCTTTACCAGCGCGTCGTGGTGGTTATTTGCGTCAGCAAAAACGCGATGTTGCCGAGAAGCGAGGCAAATCTAATAATATTTGGTAAATAAAAAGGGGCAGAAAATGCCCCTTTTTGATTACTATAGACAGCTTTCTCGCCATTCATCTAAGTTTGTATTTTTTTTCATTGAGCTAAACCCATAGCTAGTGCCAACACTACAAATAGTGTTGATGTCGCTTTGATATTCAATATGAAAAACGGGTTTATTTTGAGCGATAAAGGGAGATACTAAACTGCATTCATTATAAATTATACAACTTTCATTAATTGCAAAATCAAAATAGTTCACTAAATCAACAATCTGACCTAAATCATTTTTTAAACCAATTGCTAAACCCAAGCGATGAGCTTCATTAGCTAAAGCTCGGTTATAGTTTAATTGATCGTTGTATGTCAGTTTAAAGCCTGTTCGGTTGCTATAACCATCCACATTATCAGCATCAATTGCATCACAACCTTTTTGTTTGGCCAGTGCCATACGATCACTCATAATCGGCATTAAAATATCTAAACGACGAATATCTAGCCATTTTTCACCTGCCCAACCACTTAAATTGCGGCCTTTAACCGAGCTAGGGAAGCGATTAAAATCAGGTCGCCAATTTTCAGAGCTACCAGCACTCATATAACAAATAACTTTTTTGCCTTGGTTTTGTAGTTGTTGAATCGTTGTTTGAGGTGTGTCAAATAAATCAATATCATAGACTTGAGCATTGACGTTGGTATTTAACGTGCCAGCAAATTGGATTTGCCAACTTAGTTTGCCTGTGGGTTGCCACTGTGCGTAACTATTAGTAGAAACGAATAATCCGATAAGAAGTGTGCTAAAAAGCTTTTTGGACATGATGCTATCCTTGTCGGTTGATATGTATTTAGCGCGATCATAAACATATCCACATAAGATTCTGTGTGCCAATTGGCACACTAAACTATTTGATAATCCTCATTTTTTAAAAATGTGACCAGTTTCATAAGTGGCAAACCAATCAAACTTGTTGGATCATCACCTTGCATTTTTTCAAATAAACAAATGCCTAAACCTTCACTTTTAAAACTACCTGCACATTGATACGGTTGTTCTTTGTATAAATAATTTTCGATTTGTTGTGGGGTTAATACTCGAAAAAATACGCTAAATACTTCAACAGATGATTGTAGTTGTTGTGTTTGACTGTTAAATAAACAAAGCCCTGTATAAAAATCGACACGTTGACCACTAAAAGTTAATAATTGTTGAATAGCATTTTCGTGTGTATGGGGTTTACCAATAAGTTGATTGTTAAAGCTAGCAACTTGGTCAGAACCAATAATCAAATGTTGTGGATATAGACTGGCTAAGGCCTGTGCTTTATTTATGGCTAATCGTTCTGCTAATTGTGGCGCAGACTCATTGCTTAGGGGAGCCTCATCAACATTTGGGCTATCTTGACAAAAATCGCTTGTTAAGCGTGTTAATAATTCACGTCTAAACACAGAAGTAGAGGCTAATACTAAAGGTAAAGTCATGGAGAACACCTATTTATTTGTTTATGGTACCTTAAGACGGCAATCCACACATCCGATGGGGCTTTGGTTAGCACAACATGCCGAATTTATTGGCCATGCTAAAGTGAGAGGGCATTTGTATCAAGTGAGTTATTATCCTGCCATTGTACATGGGGATAGTTGGATAGAAGGAGATGTGTATGCGTGTGCAGCAGATTTGTGGCCAACTTTAGATGAGTTTGAAGAAGCAACTGGGGATCATCCTGAATATGAAAGACGTTTAACGCCTGTCCTGTTAGCAACAGGACAGTGGTTAACGGCATGGGTGTATTGGTATTTACAGCCTATAGATAAGTTACAACGTTTGTATTAGCAATATTGGCTAGTTAAAAAAATGCCCTTCGATTCACTCAGTGACCACCGCTCAGGGCGCAGCATTGATTGAGCGGAGTCGAAACCAAAAAACAAGGCCTTAACGACCTTTAGCAACCGATTCTTTAGGTGCTTCGGTTAGGGTAGCATCTAATAAAACTTCGGCAGCCTCTTTGACAAAAGCCTCGTCTTCTGGTTTTTCCTTTTTGTTAGAATCCGCTAGTTCATCTTCTTTTTCTTCATCATTGGCTGCTTCAGCTTCACGCCAAGTTTTTAATAACTCTTGGCCTTTAGCAGCTCGACGTTCATTTTCAATAGCAAGACGTTTGTTATCCAATTCTTCTTGCTCTTTTTTACGTTTGGCTTCGTTTAAAGAAATGGACGTTTCTTTTCTTAAACTATCCGCCAAGGTAATTTGAGCATTTAGATATTGAAAATCAGGGTTCGCCGCTTGGCGTTGCTGAGACTTTAATTTAAGAATAGGCAATTGACGACTAAAACCTGAGTAAGGCAAATAACGTGCAGGTGAAATCGTATCCCACGGTAAGGCATTTTCTAAGGAAGACTCGCCAATATCACCACCTTGAAAAATATTAGGGAAGTTAATATCAGCTTCTACGCCTTTATGTTGGGTACTCGCGCCTGAAATGCGGTAAAATTTGGCCTCAGTTAATTTGAGTTGGCCATGATTTAGTTCACGTAAAGCTTGTACAGTGCCTTTGCCAAAAGTGGTTGAGCCAACGACTAAACCTCGACCATAATCTTGAACGGCTCCAGCTACAATTTCGGCAGCAGAAGCAGATAAGCGATTAGTCATCACCACTAAGGGGCCATCATAAGCAACAGCAGGGTCTGAGTCACCTAGCAATTCCACTTCTAAATTGGCATTTTTAACTTGTACGGTTGGGCCTGTTTCAATAAATAAACCAATTAGAGAATTAGCTTCACTGAGTGAGCCACCACCATTATTGCGTAAATCAAGGACTAAACCATCTATTTTTTCTGCTTTTAGTTCATCAATCAGTTTGGCCACATCACGCGTGGTACTGCGATAATTAGGGTCTCCTGCTTGCATGGCGGCAAAATCGGCATAAAACGTTGGCAGCTTAATTACACCAATTTTATAGTCTTTGTCTTGGCGTGTTATGGTCATTACACGTTTTTGTGCGGCTTGCTCTTCGAGTTTAATGGTTTGACGAACAATGCTAACCACCTTGGTTTGATGTTCATCTACTGCGTTAGCAGGTAAAACTTGTAAACGTACAGTACTATTTTTGGGGCCACGAATTAAATCGACCACCTCATCAACACGCCAACCAACCACATCAACAAATTCGCCATCACCTTGAGCAACAGCAACAATGCGGTCATTGGGTTTTAGCTGTTTAGATTTTTCAGCAGGTCCTGCAGGGACTAGACGAACAATTTTGGTATAGTCATCTTCAGCTTGTAATACAGCACCAATTCCTTCCAAAGATAAACTCATATTAATATTGAAGTTTTCAGATGTGCGTGGCGAAAAATACTCGGTATGGGGATCATAAGTTTCAGTAAATGCGTTCATGAAAGTTTGAAACACATCATCTGCTTTATTACGATTCATATTGTTACGCTGAGTTTCGTAACGTTTGGTCAATAGCTTAAAGATTTCTTCGTCTTTTTTGCCTGATAATTTAAGGCTTAAAACGGCAGATTTTAAGCGTTTGTACCATAAACTATCTAATTCTTGAGCTTCTTTTGCCCAAGGTGCGTTTTCTCGCTTAACTTCTAGGCTATCATCTGCGGTAAAGTCAAAGTTTTTACTACCTTTTTTAAGTTCTTTTAAGACATAATCTAGGCGTTGATTAAAACGTTGTTGATAGCGTGTGTAAATGGCAAAACCATGTGTTAAGTCACCACGCCCTAAATCATCATCTAATAGGTAGCGATACTCTTCAAATTCAGCAATATCACTTGCCAAAAAGTAAGCACGTGTGGGGTCTAAATCTTTAAGATAACGATCTAAGATTTGACTAGATAAAGCATCATTTAGTTTTTTGTGTTCGTAGTGCAGATGTTTGAGCATCATCACTGTTGAGCGTGCGGCCTTAACTTCTTCCTTGTTTGGTTCAACAGGTGAGGGTGCAGCGGCTTGTTTGGCAAAAACACCCGAAAAAAAGACTAAGCCCCCAAAGGCGGCTGACCATAAAATATGTTTACGTGTAATTGCGGCCATGTGTTTCTTTATATTTAGCAAATTATCAGCGGACTGCTGACTTAAGCTTCATTATAGAGATTCGTGATTGAATTTTGTAGCGGTTAGATCATGAAAAAACAGAGAATATACACAGAAAAGAATCTAAGATTAATCATAAGATTAATCTAAAAATTGATAGGAGAAAAAATATGAATGGTGCATTAATGCTGGATGTAGCTGGTTTAGAGCTAGATGCCGAAGATAAAGAAGTGTTACGCCATCCACATGTGGGTGGTTTAATCTTTTTTGCACGTAATTTTGCAGGCATAGAACAAATTCAGGCCTTAGTAAAAAGTATTCGTGCAATTCGTCCCGAAATTATTATTGCGGTTGATCAAGAAGGTGGTCGTGTTCAACGCTTTAAAGATGGTTTTGTTAAGTTACCACCGATGAAAGCAATTGGTGATTTGTTTAGTAAAGATGCCCAAAAAGCTAGCAACTTTGCTTATCAATGTGGCTGGTTAATGGCAGCAGAAGTCTTAGCAATTGGTGTTGATATTAGTTTTGCACCTGTATTAGATGTGGATTTTGGTTTAAGTCGGGTGATTGGTGACCGTTCTATACATAGCCAACCTGAAGTAGCGACAGCTTTATTACGCTCATATATTCAAGGTATGCATGCAGCAGGCATGGCGGCAACAGGTAAACACTTTCCTGGACATGGTTCTGTAGAAGCCGACTCTCATGTGGCGATTCCTGTGGATAATCGTACATTTGCCCAGATTGATGCCTTTGACCTTGTGCCGTTTAAAGCATTGAGTAATCAATTACAAGGGATTATGCCTGCTCATGTTATTTATCCAGAAGTTGATAATCGTCCTGCTGGATTTTCGCCAATTTGGCTGCAAGATTTATTACGGCAAAAAATGGGTTTTGAAGGTGTTATTTTTTCTGACGATTTAAGTATGGAAGGGGCTGGTGTTGCTGGTGGTTATGCCGATAGAGCCGATGCTGCTTTAGAGGCGGGTTGTGATATGGTCTTGGCCTGTAACAACCGATCAGGTGCAGTACAAATTTTAGAATATTTAGAAAAGCATCCACGTATGCCTCATCAGCATCGTTTTAATGCCTTACGCGGTAAGGGAAAATTAGCATGGAATGATTTGCCGCATCATCAACAATGGATTGCCTCTGAGCAAGCAATTCGTGGTTTAATCGGTTAAGGTAGTTATTATGATAAAGATTGCTCAGGTTGAAGTAACCTGAGCAATTAAGCGTTGATTAGCTTAATGTCCACTCAAAAGGAACACCGTCACGACCACGAAACGCTAACATTAAGGTTTCGCGCATAACCGCTAAATTTTCAGGTGTATAAGGCATAGCAGGTTGTTTGCCCCATACAGGTTGTGGCCAAGCAGCATCGTTACTATAACGAACTACATGATGAATGTGTAACTGTGGGACTAAATTACCAATTGCAGCAACATTCATTTTTTCGGCGCGGAAATACTTAGCTAATTGTTCGCTTACCCAAGAGGATTCACGTAATAATTGATGTTGATCGCGGACTGATAATTCGTAGATTTCACGAACACTAGGCACACGAGGGACTAACACTAACCAAGGGTAGTGCATATCATTCATTAAACGGCAAGAGCTTAAAGGAAAATCACCCAAAGGTAAGGTGTCTTCGGCTAAACGAGGATGAAGGGTAAACATACAAACTGTTCCTTAAATTCAGTAAACAGGATGAGGCAAGTAACGTGTTTGGCAGACAAGCGTTAAGCGCGTAAATCCTGATAAAAGCTGTTTTTAAAGTATTTAGTATGCAACGATTAAGACTTACACATCACTGCTTATAATAGAACGAAAAGTTCGTTCATTGCATCGTCGTACATTATTTAACAGCATAAAAAAACCCGCTATTAGCGGGCTTTCGGAATCTGGCGTCCCCACGGGGATTCGAACCCCGGTTACCGCCGTGAAAGGGCGAT
Source organism: uncultured Agitococcus sp. (assembly GCF_937920075.1). Lineage (GTDB taxonomy): Bacteria > Pseudomonadota > Gammaproteobacteria > Pseudomonadales > Moraxellaceae > Agitococcus. The sequence continues at coordinate 1,238 of NZ_CALETI010000279.1, read as the reverse complement.
GTCCTAGGCCTCTAGACGATAGGGACGTTTCAGAGGTGGGCGTATATTAGGGTGAATTAGGTAGGGTGTCAAACACTTTTCTCAAGAAAATCTAAAAAAAGTTTATGAGTGTCTAAAAATAAAACATATCGTCGAATAAATAATCAAAATGAAGCATTTAAGCAAAAAACACCCAATTAACTGTTTTCGATTGAGCTAAAAAATGCAGCTTAAGCTGCATTTTTATCTTCATGATTTTTATTTACGCTCACGATAAAAAACGTAGTGGCTCAAATAACAAGCTGCAATAAAGATTAAACAACCAATAAAGCCCGCATACATTTCTGGATCGGCTGCCATACTTAAACCAGTAATCAAACAGAACACAAATCCTAAAATAGGGACAATTGGGTAAAGTGGTGCAGCAAACTTTAAGTCTTTTACAGTGTGTCCAGCTTTATACCACTGACGTCTAAAATTAAATTGACTCAAGCAAATGCTCATCCACACAATAACCATGGTGAATGCAGCCACACCCAATAAATTTTTGAAGATAGTTTCAGGTGCCAAATGTTCTGATAAAAGCCCTGGAATTGCACCAAACATCGTGACGATAAGCGCAATAATCGGCGTGCCACTCTTAGAAAGTTTTGAAAATATGCTTGGCAGTTGGCGTTGATCAGACAGAGACCACATCATTCGTGATGCTGCATAAAGCCCTGAGTTTGCAGCAGATAATAGAGCCGTAATAATCACGAAGCGGATAATATCATCGGCATAAGGAATACCAATATATTTAAACACGGTTACAAAAGGGCTACTACTGACACCTTCACCACCCAAGCCTGCCACTTGAAATGGCAGTAGGGCACTGATCACGATGATGGTACCAACGAAGAAAATAAGTAAACGCCAAATTGCAGCATTGATCGCTTTAGGGACATTTTCTGCTGGGTTTTTGGTTTCACCAGCCGCAACACCAATCAACTCAGTCCCAGAAAATGCAAAGTTAACAATTAACATGGTGGTGAAAATTGGAACTAAGCCCTGAGGGAACCAACCATGTGCGGTTAAATTGTGAAATAACGGTGCTGATTCTGAACCATGAAAAGGAATTAAGCCGAAAATAGCCAATAAACCGAGGATAATAAATGCAATCACGGTAATGACTTTAACAAGGGCAAGCCAAAATTCAGATTCGGCGAAAATACGGGTCGAACTAATGTTTAGCCCGAAAATAATGATGGCAAAAACAATAG
>NZ_CALETI010000278.1 GCF_937920075.1 uncultured Agitococcus sp. | reverse complement strand
AGGAGACGAAGAGGCTAACAAGCTGTTGACGAGGAAATACCGTTCGCCTTACGCGCTTCCGCAGGTGCTGAGTATCCTGACTTAAACACAAGTTTATTCTTTGATGTTAAAGGTAAGACCTACTTTGTTGAGCGTTGCAAAAAACAAGTTCGCTTAGCCTGTAATAACGAAGTCCTTGCTGTCGGCACTACCCCTGTCAATGCTGCTATCCTGCGTTTGTTCGGTTATAACAGCAAAGTTTACAATGTTGCTAACTATGTTCGTCAGTCCCATGTCCAAGCCTTGACTCATGTCTTACGCGCTGACGACAGACGACAAGTCTTAGAAAACACGATTGGCTTAACCGTCATCGACAAAGTTGTCAAAGAGTTGACTGATGCCGTTAAAGGGTTTGAGGGCGAGATTAAGGGCTTAGAAGCAGCCTTGTCAGTTGAATTAGCAGAGCCTATTCCGCCCGAAGGTTATTACGAAGACCGTACCGAAGACTTAGGTAACTGTCTCGCTGCTTACCGCCGCTACAACCAACTTATTGGCCAAATTCAGCAGGTAACTGAGCCGATTAAGCCTGATGCGGCTGAGGTGTCTGTCGAAGACATCAAAAAACTCAACAGCGAGATTGAGGACTTACGGCAAAAGCAACAGTCTTGGGAAAGCCTAAGCCAAGAGGTAAAGAGACTAGAAAGACGAGTCGCTGAGAAACCTAATGTCGGCCCTTATGTTGATTTAATTGACTTAGACTTAGAAGGTATTGAATCTGAGGCGGAGTATTACGAAGGGATTTTAGCTAAGGCTGATACACTTAACCGAGAATGGGCTTCAATGGTGTTGCCAAAGTTAAGTGAAGACGAAATAAAAATGGCAGCGACTGAGTGGGAGATTTACAAACGCTGGCTTGAATATCAGAAGCTATTAAAGTCAGAAAAAGTTGACTGTCCTAATTGTGGAACACACTTTTGTGTTAGCCATAAAGAGTTAAGTCAGTTTGAGGAGTTTACACCTGAGACAGTTATCGAAAAACCTGCTATTTCAGAAAAAACCCTTTGGGCAGAATCAGTGTTGTGGGCAGATAACGTCCCTAAGCAACGGCGAATCCTTGACGAACTCAATGCTTACGCTCCTGCTGTTGAAAGAGCTAAGAATTTCTTCCAACAGTTTCCGCGTAAGTCTCACGAGTACGCGAAAGCTAAATTAGTTATTCAGCTTTATCAGGATTGGGTTGCTGAGGACTATGAGGCTAAGCTGAAAGAGGCTGAAGCAGTTTTAGCTGCCGCTAAAGACTTCTCTAAAGAGATTGAAAAGCTTGAGTATCAAAGAACGGTTGCAATGCAAAACCAATTAAAGTGGGCTACTTACAAAGAACGCTTGGCCAATTACTCTAAAACTGTTGCGAACAACAATGATGTTCGTGTGCAATTAGACGCTTTAGGCAACGCCGAAGCTAATTACAAGGCTTACACCTTGTTTGATAAGTCCTGCGATGCTTATGAGAAAGAATTAGCTTCTTATAAGAATCAGTTAGCTCAACGAGAAAGCCTAAGCGTAAAGCTTAAAGAGTTGACCGACAAAGTTGCCGACCACAAACTAGGTGTTAATGGTTTAAAAGAGGCCAAGAAGGAGATTAAGAACTACTTGTTGCCCTCGCTAAATCTAGCGGCATCAGCATTGGTACAGGTGATGTCAAATAACGCGATTGAAGCTGTTCAAATGTTAGATGACTTTAGCATTAAAGCGAAGAAAGGTAATCGCCTACGCGCTGTTGAAACCTTTAGCGGTAGTGAGTGTAGTTTAATCAATTTAGCTCTCCGCATTGCTTTAGGCCAAGTCTTAACCCATTCAGTCTTTAGCGTCTTAATCGGTGACGAGATTGACGCTTCGATGGATAAGGACAGAACAGCAGCCGTGTGGGAGGCATTGTCAAGGCTGTCGGAGTCGGGCAAGGTGAAGCAAATTATTCTTGTGTCGCATGAGCAAGAGCCGATTAATATTAGAGGGTTAAATTATGCTAACTTTACTTAAATAACACTCCTTTACACAACCTAAACAAAACCTAAAAAAGCTTTACAGGAGATAGTGATACAATCTGTAAAGCTTTTTTTATTGGAGATAATAAACGTGTTAAACCTAAACACCGCTAAGCAGTTAACTAAAGAAGAAATTGCTAAATTTCTAAGTCACTTGAATAATAACTCAGGTTTGTGGTCGGCTCTAGCCAGTATTGGCATTAACAATATCGCTCCCATTCATCGGGCTATGCGCGATGGTGTTATCAGCCGTGATTTTTTAGGCGAATACGGTTGGGTTCCCTACATCATCGGCATTGCCGTCCGCAATGAAAATGGCCTTACTACTCTTGCTCGTGCAGAGCAATTAGAAATGATTGATATTAAGACAAACGACATGAAGAACGATGATATTCGTTTCATGTATTTGTCAAAAGTAACAGGTGATTATGTGATTTACTACTCTATCCCTGTTTCTCGTGTTGTTGTTCGTAACCGTCTTTAACCCCCTGATGGAATCAAAAATATGTCAAACTTAAATACTCAAGTTCTCGTTCACGATTTTCACAAAGCCTTTGACCACCCTACTTTCGATGACGCTATTATCAAAGAAGGTGTTAAAGGTCAGCGTTGCGTTTTCGCATTACAACCTAACGTTGAAAACCTTGCTAATAAAGAAATCGCCGCCCTGCGTTGTCGTTTACTAAGTGAAGAAATTGCCGAAGGCGTTCACGCTTCAGGTGATTTTGTCCCAACAGGTCTTGCTGAGTTTAGCTCTTTCGTTGAAGTTGTCGATGCTATTGGCGACATCCTTTACATCGCTCTCGGCACAGGCTGCGTTTACGGCTTAGCCTTAGATACCCCCTCGTTTGATTACGCTGAGGAAGTCTATCAAATTCAAGGTGAGAACCATCGGGGTTTAGTAGATGTTTATAAAGGGTTTAGCGAAATTGAAAAGGTTTTAGTTGAGTTAGAGCAAGACCTACACTTTGCCTGTCAAGATCCGTCAAAGGCTTTGCTATTTGCATCGCCAATTAGTAAGAAATTACAGAAGATAGTTGATCTTTGCTATGCCCATGCTGTGGTTTACAACTATGACTTAAATGCTGTTTTTGTCGAAATCCATAACAGTAACATGAGCAAGCTCGGTGCTGACGGCAAGCCTATTTACCGTGAAGACGGTAAGATTTTGAAAGGTGAAAACTACTTTAAGCCTAACATTGCTAAGGTGTTAAAATCTGGAGACGTAAAATGAGTAAATCGGTTATTCATAAGTTTGTATTAGAGCTTAATTCTCGCCAATCAGTGCCTATGCCTG
>NZ_CALETI010000277.1 GCF_937920075.1 uncultured Agitococcus sp. | reverse complement strand
ACACAAAGCCTATTTGTTCTACAATAAGTAGGTTTTGATAAGTTTTATGGAACGGGAGATGCAGACATTTTAACTGCTCCTGAATTATTTAGGCTCACTCTGAAAACTCCATCTCCTTGTGGGAGAGGGGCGGGGTGAGGGATACCGCAATCAATTTGCGCCAAATCAAATGACCTGCGTGGTCAAATGCGTATACCGCTTCCACAAAACGATGACGCTCAGCGACATCGACCCACGGCTCAGGTAATAACGGGTCAAACACCACTTGGCGAATGGCTTTACTACCCAGTAAAAAAGATTCTCGTGCTGCCACATCAGGCTCTAAACTTGGCGCATGGGCTAACCAATCAGCCATTTGTTGTTGTAATTGGCGATATTGTTGATTAAGCGCAGCCCCATTCCACAATTGGCTAATGCGTGTTTGTTCTTGTTCGCTAAACTGATTGGCATAAAAAACAAGGGCTTGTGCTTCTAAACCTAACCGACATAAACGTTGACGAATCTGACTCAAATTTTCATCAATATTATCAGGCCGCAAATAAAAGCCTGTTTCTAAACTCGCAAAACCCAACATCGCTAAAGCGCGTTCACGTTTGCGTAAGGCAGCACGGTCGGTGCGGCCTAAATGTTGTGTTAAAACTGCAATATAGCCACCTTGCCACGGCCTAATACGTTGCTCAGCTGTACGCCATGTCGCGACTTCACCTGCCAATTGTAATGCCGATGCACTTAAACGATAAGTGCCACGGCCTGCGGCTTCAATCAAACCATCGGCAGAGGCACGCGCCAAAGCCACCCGTACACTGTTGTCGCTTAGGCCAAATAAACGACAGGCAGAAATAGCACCACGCACCGACAAAGGTGTGTCCTCAGTGGCAAGTAATAAATCTAAGATCAAATTTTTGGCATTTAGCTTCATTTGTTACAAAAAAATAAATTAGTTGATATTTTTTGTAATATTACATAAATTAAATGTTAATGCAATTATTTGTAATTTTAAAAATGTCGTTTTGATTTCTGAAAATCAACAATCGAGCTATAAAATCCTTTAAGCTATCATGCAGTTAATCAGTTTTAGAATTAGTTACTTTGTATGAAACAAGCAACCGCATTAAATATCCTCAAAGCAGGGCATAATGTCTTTTTGACAGGCTCTGCTGGTGCAGGAAAAACCTATACGCTTAATCAATACATTCACTATTTACGTGCTCGTAAAGTACCCGTTGCCATGACCGCTTCAACAGGGATTGCGGCCACTCACATGAATGGCATGACGATTCATGCGTGGTCAGGTATTGGTATTAAAGACAGTTTGGATGACGACGAATTAACACGAATGTTTGAAAGAAAATATTTGCGTAGCCAAATAGATAGAGCCGAAATTTTAATTATTGATGAAATTTCCATGCTGCATGCTCGCCAATTGGACATGGTCAATCAAGTCTTAAAATTTTTTAGAAATACTGATGCGGCTTTTGGCGGTTTACAAGTGGTGGTTGCTGGTGATTTTTTTCAATTACCGCCAGTAGGGAAAAACCAAGAAAGCAATCGTGATAAATTTGCTTTTATGTCAACAGCATGGCAAGAGGCCAAGTTTAATATTTGTTATTTAACTGAGCAGCATCGCCAACAAAACAATAGCTTAAATACCATTCTTAATGAAATACGCGCCCAACAAGTTTCAACAGAAAGTGTGCAATTATTAAGGCAAACCCGTCAGCAAAAATTAGAAGCTGATATTACCCGTTTGTTTACCCATAATGTTGATGTTGAACAAATTAACCAACGTTATATGAATAGTATTAATCAAAAGTCCTATGTATTTAATGCCGAAGTCAAAGGTAACGAAAAGTTAGTACAAACCTTGATTAGCAACGTTCGTGCACCCCAACAATTAGTTCTAAAATTGGGTGCAAAAGTGATGTTTGTTAAAAACAATATGGAAAGTGGTTATATTAATGGCACTTTAGGTGAGGTTGTTGATTTTATTGAAGAAGATGGCCAAACCTTACCTAAAGTCAAATTACGAGATGGCACTCATTTATATGTTACACCCGAAACATGGTCGATTGATAATGACAGTGCTAAACCATTAGCCAGTTATAGCCAAATTCCCTTGTGTTTGGCGTGGGCGATTACTGTACACAAAAGCCAAGGCATGACGCTAGAAGCGGCTGAAATTGATTTAAGTCAAACCTTTGAGCAAGGCCAAGGTTATGTGGCGCTGTCACGGTTAAAAACCTTGGATGGTTTACGTTTGTTGGGCTTAAATGATGTTGCTTTACAATTGGATAGTTTGGCTCTAAAAGCAGATAAACGTTTTTTAGAGTTATCCAATCAAGCCGAACAAATTTGGGCAGACAAAGACGCAAGCCAATTACATAAAGATTTTATTAGACGTTGTGGTGGCAGTATTGATGTTGATGAAATTGCAGATCGGAAG
>NZ_CALETI010000276.1 GCF_937920075.1 uncultured Agitococcus sp. | reverse complement strand
AAGAAATCGTTATGCACTTATTAAACGGCTTGAGTTAAAATTAGGTGCAGATGTTAATCAATTAAATATTACTCATGCTGTTTGGTTTCCTGATGTTCGTTGGCAATCAAGTCACACACTATTAGAAGCCCCGTCAATTAATTTTATTTTTGATAAAACCTGTTTGGCAAATCCCGAACCTCGGTTATTAAAATTATTCTCCGAATTGTCACATACGCCAATACCGTGGACAAAAATTCAACAACGTGTCCTTAAAGACTTGTTAGCACCTGATTGTCATTTATTAGTGCCATTAGCCTCTAAAATAGATGACACGATTCATGAATTATTGACGGCTACAGACCAGCAAATAAATGTACTTCGTTTATTAAGACATCAACTGCGACTTCTTGTTGAAGGTGGGGCAGGTTCAGGTAAAACATTATTAGCTGTAACTTTGGCGCGAGAACATGCCTTATTAGGCAAAGATGTCTTATTGACTTGTTTTAATAAAGCATTAGCACTTCAGTTAAAATTATCATTGATAGATTACCCTAATATAACAGTAATACATTTTCATGATTTAGTACGTTTGGCCTGTGAACAATCAAACACACCTTATAATGTGCCTGAAGATAAACAAGCATTAACCTTGTTTTTTCAAGAGGGCTGTGCAGATTTATTACTCCATGCAGCTGAGCAAGGGGCAAAAAAATATGACACGATAATTATTGATGAAGCAGCTGATTTTAGAGCAACTTGGTGGATTGCAATAGAGTCATTAGGATTAGCAACGTTTAGTTGGTATTGCTTTTATGATAAGCATCAAACTATTTTTTGGGAGCATGAACCTTGGCAAGCTCCTTTTGAGGCTCAAGTTATCCCTTTAGAAATTAACTTACGCAATACGCAGCCTGTTGGAACATTAGCGGCTAATTTGGGGAATTGTCCTTTACCTGTGGATTTTAGGGTGAAATCAGGCATAAGCCCCGAGTTATTGATTTGTAATGATTTTGATGAGATGGCAATAAAGCTACAACAACTATTGCATCATTTAATTAATGAAGAGCAAGTTTCTGCCGAAAGAATAGCAATTTTAAGTCCATATCGTTATACCAACTTAAAGTCAACTTGGTCAAAAGGTTTAAAGCCATTGGTTGTTAATGAA
>NZ_CALETI010000275.1 GCF_937920075.1 uncultured Agitococcus sp. | reverse complement strand
GCGTCTCACTAAAGGAACCCGCAAAACAAAGCCATCAAAAGCATAACGACCTTTATCGGTATCTAGCGATTTTTTAAACAACCAACCACCAGCCACTAAGGCCAATACAATTAATGGTGCAAAAGTTTTTACCCCATTACTGGTGGCAATTAATGCACGTGTTAAAAAAGGTAATTGCTGATGAGAGTTGGTAAATACTTTAACAATATCAGGCACAACATAGGTTAATAAACCAACCACAATCGCAATTGCTAAAGTTGTTAAAATAATAGGATAAATTAATGCCCCTTGAATTTGCTTTTGTGTTGTAAAACGGTTTTCGGTGTAATCGGCAAGCTGTTGTAATACCAAGTCTAAATGGCCAGATTTTTCTCCTGCCGCAACCGTTGCACGGTATAAGTCGGGAAAGGCTTTAGGAAATGCAGCAAAACTTTGTGCTAAAGGATAACCCTCTAACACTTTGCCACGCACAGCTAATAACAAACTTTGTACTTGTGGCTTTTCACTTTGTTTGGCCACGGCTTTTAAAGTTTCTTCTAAAGGAATACCCGCCTGAATTAATGTCGCTAACTGACGTGTGACTAAAGCTAATTCATAAGCAGTCAATCCTTTACTGGATTGCCAAAAAGGTGTTTTTTCGTTGTTTGCTTGTTCTGAAGATGCTGCTTCAACAGAGGTTGGAAACCAACCCTTATCGCGTAATTGTTGACGAATCTGCCTTGCGCTATCGCCTTCAAGCACACCTTTCTGTTTTTTGCCTTGTGCATCAAGGGCAATATAATCAAATGCTGGCATAATTACCCTTCACGCGTGGCTCTGACCACTTCTTCTAATGTTGTAATGCCTTTTAGCACCTTACGAATACCATCTGCACGGATACTACTACTCATAGTACGCGCATGAGCTTCTAGTTCGTGTTCCCCCGCATGACTATGAATTAAACGGCGCATGTTGTCATCAATAACAACTAATTCATAAATGCCTAAACGACCACGATAACCATTAAAGTTACATTTTTCACAACCAACAGGCCGATAAATTGTTGGTGCAAATTGTGGTGAAACACCTAATAAAGCACATTCCTCTTCATCAGCAGTTACTCCTTGACGACAGCTAGCACATAACACACGCACTAGACGTTGAGCAACCACCCCTAATAACGAAGAAGCCAACAAAAATGGCTCAATGCCCATATCTTGTAAACGTGTCACTGCACCTACGGCGGTATTGGTGTGTAAGGTTGATAATACTAAGTGACCTGTTAATGACGCTTGGACAGCGATTTCGGCGGTTTCTTTATCACGAATCTCACCCACCATCACTACATCAGGGTCTTGACGCAACATCGCACGCAAACCACGAGCAAAAGTCATATCAACTTTGGTATTCACTTGCGTTTGGCCAATGCCTTCTAATTGATATTCGATGGGGTCTTCAACAGTTAATATATTACGAGAATTATCATTGAGTTCGGTTAATGAGGCATACAAAGTTGTGGTTTTACCAGAACCTGTTGGGCCAGTGACCAAAATAATGCCATGAGGCTTATGAATTAAATCACGTAAACGTTTGTGATCTGTGGCTTGTAAGCCCAAATGACCAATATCTAAACGCCCTGCTTGCTTATCTAACAAACGCATTACCACACGTTCGCCATGATTAGCAGGTAAGGTTGATACACGTACATCCACTTCACGACCTGCTAGACGCAATGAAATACGACCATCTTGTGGCACGCGCTTTTCAGCAATGTCCAATTTAGCCATTACCTTAATACGAGATACCAACAAAGGTGCTAATTCACGACGAGGTTGCACAATTTCTCGCAACATACCATCAACACGCATCCGCACCGACAAACGTTTTTCAAACGCTTCAATATGAATATCAGAGGCACTCAGGCGAATGGCTTCACTTAATAGCGCATTAATTAAGCGAATAATGGGTGCGTCGTCCTCTTGCTCCATCAAATCTTCTGTTTCTGGCACTGATTCAGCTAAACTTTCTAAATCGGGATGATCTTCCAAACCTTCAACGGCTTGTTGCGACTCACCACCATCACCTTGATATGCTGTGGCTAAACGTTGATTAAAATCTGCCGTGGCTAAAGTTTCATGAACAATCAAAAAGCCTAATACACGCCTGACTTCCATCAAGCTCGCTAGCTTGACATCTTCGCGTAATAACAAACCTTGCTCTTGTGTCTCACCTTGTTTAACAAGTAACACACCATGACGTTTTGCAAAACTATAAGCTAGTTGACCCTGACGGGACATAATGTTTCTCTTCTTAAATTTTTAAAGTAGCTTTTAATGGATATTAAAAACAATCTATTAAGTCTAAAACCTACACCCTCATTAATTGGTGTAAATTTGGTTATTATAATGACTGTTTATGACAGTCTTATTCCTGCTTCTTATCGCACTGATTCGCTTAAGTGCTATATTTTGAAGTCTAATAGATGACAAGAGCGGACTCAATCTACTCTTAGTAGATTTTTACAAGTCTACGAAAAAAGATTCTGTTTTTTCGCCATTAACTGCATATATTTTATACAAACATTTGAGGTAAGCATGAGCAACACGATTTGGTGGGGAAATCATCAATTAGCAATAGATGAACAACGACGTTGGCAAATGGCTGGTTTATTATTACAAATTCAACGTGATGCTCAAGAATGGCAAATTGCATATCATCGTTCTCCCAATCAACACGAAGACGATCATGATTGGCAAATTATTGAGCATACTAATCGTAGCCCTATGCCCGAAAAAGCATTATTACAACGTTATATCTATAATCAAACACAACAACAAATTCATCTAAAACCCTGTTTAGCCGATCGCTCAGTGGTTATTAAACCAATCACTCCGCTATTTTTATCCTCCAACCAACAAACCACATTATTTGTTAGCACACCTTTGTGGCTCAATATTTTTTCGGATGACGATAATTTGTTGTTAGATATACCTTTTGTCCGTCCCACCGATACATGGTTTGGTGCAACACCCATTCGAGGGGAAATTTGTTATGCCACCAAAGTTTTTGGTCGTTTAGCTTTAGAGCAACTGCCGATTCGTGCGTTTAGAGCAGTCACGCCTATTCATATTGTTAATCATCATACTAAAGCCATTCAAATTGAACGGATTAATATTCCTGCCCCTTTATTACCCTTATATGCTGCTCAAGATGGCCGTTTATGGACACCAACCATCGAAGTTGAACAATTAGCCAATGGTCGCACACCTAAAGTCTCTATTAGCAAGCACTTACACCCTAAAGCGGGTAATGTGAAGTTGTTAAACCAAGCACGTCAGCATGATGATGATAATCTGATAAACTTATTTGAACATTTTTTTGAATAATTGAATTATGGCCAGTAACAAACAAGAAAGCTTTTTAGATCAAATGATTAACCTACCAGTCAGCGACAAAGTTGAAGGTTTTATTATTGGTGCGTTGGTACTATTAACAGGCTATCTAATTGCTCAATTAGTCACTACAACCTTTGTTAAAACCATGAGTCAACGACTATCCGCACATCAATTATTAGTTTGGCGACGGGGTATTTTTTATTTTTTACTGGGTTTGTTTAGTATGTCTGCCCTACATGAAATGGGTTTTAAACTCAGTGTCTTGTTAGGTGCAGCCGGTATATTTACCGTTGCCATTGGTTTTGCTTCGCAAACTTCTGCTTCTAACTTAATCAGTGGTTTATTTTTGATTGGTGAAGGCTCATTTATGGTCGGTGACACCATTGAAGTAAACGGTACAATTGGTGAAGTATTATCTATTGATTTATTGTCTATCAAACTACGTACTGCTGATAATATTTATGTACGTATTCCTAATGAACAACTCATTAAATCCGAAGTGTCTAATTTGACTCGTTTTGCCATTCGCCGTGTGCCAATTATGGTCAACATCAGCTATCAACAAGATATTAGCAAAGTCCGCCAAGTATTATTAACCATTGCAGACAAAAATCCCTTAGTATTAGATGAACCTAAACCACAAGTTGTTGTTCAAGACCTTGCTAGTTCTTCTATCAATTTAATGTTTAATATTTGGACTCGCAAAGAAAATTTTTTAGATATTAGAGACACCATTCAAGAAAGCATCAAAAATGCCTTTGATGAACATAATATTGATATTCCCTTTCCTCAAATTACCGTAAATAGTGGTGTTATCGCCCCTTTGGTTGTAAGTATGAAAAACCAAGCTTAACTTTGCCCAAGTTAGTCCTAGAGATTAAATTTGAGCCATTTTATTAACAAGAAAAACAATTATCCTATAAACATGGGCTTAAATAGTTGAGCTGTTTAAGCTAGACTATTAGCCAATTTATGTGGTTAACATCAACTTGTTTATTAAACAATCACTCCAAAGATTTTTAGTAAACAAAACATGCTAATCTCGATGCAATGCGTAAATCCTATCTTGCATTAAAAATAACTCGGGTTTACGCTTGTAGATTAAATTTTTAGGCTCAAAAATCGCCAAAAACGTGTAAATAGATAATAACAAGACTTATTAGAAATCAATAAGTCAAAGATAAAAACAAGACTTAGCTTTTACATAACACATCATGTTTTATGACATCAGCCAACACAAAACTAAGTCTTACAAGAAAAATTATCACTTGGGGATGCGTATGTCACAAAAAGACCAAGCCATTGTTCAACTCGAAGGTCAACTGGCCAGTCTATCACGTCGTCGTTTTTTAAAAGCTGGATTAATTTTAGGCACTAGTGCTGCGACTGTAATCACTTATCCGACACGTGTTTTTGCTGATACTGGTGTACCAACTTATATTCGTCATTTGTCTGAGGCAGAATATCGCTTATTTGACAAATTACGCCAAGTATTTTTGCCTACAGAGCGTTTTCCAGATTTGCCATCCACGACTGAAGTGCCTGTCATGGAAAATTTAGATAACTTGGTAGGTCGCTTAAATAGTGATACACGTTTTTTATTGTCTATTGGTGCTAAAACTTTAGAGTTTAGTACACTCTATAAAATGAAACGTTTTTCTAGCTTAAATAACAAACAAGCTCGAAACCAAATTTTGGCTTGGCAAAGTGGCGCATCTCTTCAAGGCGGTTTAATTGTGAGTTTAAAAACGCTGTTAGGTGTCGCTTATTGGCGTGATCCACGCACATGGCAACCTTTAGAGTATGATGGGCCAGTAACCGCTAAATGGGGTATTCGTCGTTTAGGTAATATGCCTGTACCACGTGACCAAGACGATAACGCTAAAATCTAAGGATAACGCAAGATGATTTATAAAGAACTTCCTGCCGATGGTATTCCCGTTACCCAAGCAAGCGATATCCGTAGTAGTGATGACATCATCTTAAATGCTGACGTTGTGGTGGTTGGCTCTGGTACAGGTGGTGCTGTTATTGCCCATGAACTTGCAGCTGCGGGTAAAAGTGTCATTATTTTAGAAGCTGGTCGTTATGTACCCAGCAGTCAGTTTACTGAAGATATGGCATGGGCTTTAGAAAATCTTTATCAAGATGTTGGCACACAAACTAATACGATTGGCGATACAGTAGTTTTACAAGGCCGTTGTGTGGGTGGCTCATCGGTGATTAGTGCTACCATTGCCGCACGCGCGCCAAATTATGTCTTGGAATCGTGGGCTAAAGATCATGGTGTTGAAGGTTTAGCCCCCAATAAAATTAATCGTTATTACGAAAAGGTCGAAAATCGCCTTCATGTCCATATTAACGAACCTCATGAAATTAATGACTGTGCTAACGCGATTATTCGTGGCTGTGAAGCACTGGGTTGGTCTTGGCGACCTCAATCTCGTAACGTCAAACAATGTGCTTTAACAGGTCATTGTTTAGCTGGCTGCCCATCTGACCGCAAAGCCTCTATGCAAGTAACCTATTTGCCGTGGGCAATTGCCGCAGGTGCTAAGCTTTATGCAGATACTTATGTCGAAACGATTTTAATGAAAAATGGCCGTGCGGTTGGTGTTTCTGGTCAAATTATTGATCCAAATAACCACTCTGTCATTGCTAACATCAAAGTAAATGCGCAAATTGTCGTTGCTGCTGCGGGTGCAATTCATACCCCACTCTTATTACAACGTAGCAAAGTGCCAAATAAAAACGATCAATTAGGTCGCAACTTATTTTTACAACCAACGAGTGTGGTTTTAGGAAAGTTCCCTGTGCCTGTATATGGTTGGCGTGGTGCATTTGCGGGGATGCACATTGACGAATTTTTGAATGAGTCTGGTGATAAATTATTAATGGAATCAGGCTTGGCTGCACCAGTTCAGCTTATGGCACAAAATGAATTATCTTTGGGTATCGACCATATTCGTTTTATGCAAGAGTTTAAATATTTTTCTGCACTTAACGTGTTAATGCCTGATACGGGTCATGGTTTTGTCCATTGGAGTGGCCCAATGCGTGGTGGCTCCAAACGTATTGAATGGAACATGACTAAAGACGAATTTGAAATCTATAAACGTGGTCTAAAACGTGCTGGCCGAATCTTTTTTGCAGCAGGCGCGGAACGAGTATATCTGCCAACATATCAACGTATTCAAGCTACTTCAGTCCATGAATTAGATGATATTGTTGATAGTATTGACTATGGCACATTAGGCCTGTTCTCTACTCGACTTGTCTCTTTGAATGCTCAAGGAAGCTGCCGTATGGGAGCTGATCGCAAAAAAGCAGTTGTTGACCAATATGGCCAAGTTTATGAGGTGAGCGGTTTATTTGTCAGTGATGCCAGTTTATTACCTAGTTTAGCTGTACAACATCCAATGTTAACGGTGGCTGCGTTATCGCACTATATTGCCGATCAAATTTTAACTCGGCATCAGGGCTATTTTTGGAGTTAAAGCTCAAAGGCGTCCTTTTATTGATTTTAAAAAGCCTCATTTGAGGCTTTTTTTATGCAATATCTTTATCTATGAACTAGCAGACCTCAACAACATTTTGTACAATCGTATTGTAAGTTGATTGGTTTGTCCCAAAATTGAGATCAAGAGGAATAAAAATGTCTGCACTTAAAGGTTTAAAAGTTCTAGATTTTTCAGGATTATTACCCGCTCCCTTTGGCACTCGTATTTTAGCTGATATGGGCGCAAGCGTTTTACGAGTGGAAGCTCCAACTCGGCCAGACATGATTCGTGTGATGCCTCCTTTTGATGAGCAAGGACTTTCTGCCGCTCATGGTTCTTTAAATCGCAATAAATCGAGTATTGTTGTTGACCTAAAAACACCCGAAGGTATTGAAATAATTAAAAAGTTGGTCGAGGAATACGATATTGTTGTTGAGCAATTTCGTCCTTCAGTGATGTCGCGCCTAGGCATTGGTTATGAACAACTAAAGGCTATTAATCCACGGCTAATTTATTGTGCGGTGACTGGTTATGGACAACAAGGTGCTTATAAAAATCGTGCGGGACATGACCTAAACTATTTAGCAATCGCAGGGATTTTGGACTATACAGGTCGCAAAGCATCTGGCCCTGTTCCTTTACCTATTCAGGCCGCAGATATTACAGGTGGTTTATATGCGGTGACTGGTATTTTGGCAGCCGTTATTCATCGTCAAAACACAGGCGAAGGCCAATTTGTCGATATTTCATTAACTGATGCCGCATTTAGCTTGCAAGCCTTAACAGCCCCTCCTGCATTAATGGCTAATCATCAGCCTAAACCCGAAACGGATACGCTAAATGGCGGCACTTTTTATGATTGTTATCAAACAGCAGATGGCCGTTATTTGAGTGTCGGTGGTTTAGAACCACAATTTTTTATGGCTTTTGCAAATGCGATTGGACGTACTGATTTGATTCCGCTCTCTATTCGTCATGATGATGAAGCGGTTAGTTTTGTCAAAGCCGCTATTCGCGAAGCGATTATCCAAAAAACCTTTAATGAGTGGATTACTATTTTTGCGTCTATTGAAGCTTGCGTTGAGCCAGTTTTATCCTTTGCAGAAGCCTGTGAACACCCTCAATTATTAAGTCGTCAAATGCTCGTTGACGTTCCAACGCCAAATGGTAAAACTCAACGCCAAATTGCCACACCGATTGTATTTAGTGCTACGCCTAATCAATATCATTTAAGCGGAACAGCGTTAGGCGCTGATACTAAAAACGTGTTATTAGCGCATAACTTTAGTGAAGAACAGCTTAAAGAATGGGAAAAACGTGGCATTATTATCATGTAATCATAAGGGCTGATTTTCAGCCCTTTTTTAATGTTTTACGCGACATTTACTCCATAAAACTTTCGCTAGGAATTTTACTCAATTGAGACTTATTTAACTTAAAGCTAAAGACCGCACCTTTGCCCTGCTCTGATTTAACCGTTAGGATTGAGCCATGTATCTTTAAAAACTGATAACTTAACACTAACCCCAAGCCAGTCCCTGTTTCACCCTGCGTTCCATGTGTTGATTGATTTTTTTCTACCGCAAATAATTGTTTTTGTTGTTCGGTAGTCATGCCTACACCGTTATCCTTAATACTGACCAATACCGTTTGATCTTGATTATCAATAACGTTAATTTCAATGATGCCATTGGGATGGCTAAACTTAATGGCATTAGATAATAAATTTTGTATCACCGACGCCAACATGTTTTTATCACCAACAACCCATAGATTTGCTTGGCAATCAATTTTTAAACTGATGCGCTTGCTTACAATAGCACCATTCAATAAACGCAACACTTTTTGAATAACAGCTAACAAATCAATCGTGACTGGTTGATAATTAAATTTACCTGTTTCCAACAAAGACCAACGCAATAAATTATCTAACAGAGACAAACTTTGTTGGCTTGTCTCATGAATATCATTAATAAATTGTTTGGTGTCTTCTAACTCTAAATGATGAATATCTTCTAACAAGATTTCACTAACACTAAATATTCCTGATAAAGGTGCGCGTAAATCATGAGAAATAATAGAAAATAATTTATCTTTGGTTGCATTAAGCTGATGTAGTCTTTGGGCTTGGGCTTGTAATTCTTCAAATGCTAAACGCAGCTCAAATTGGCTAATCACCTGTTTAGCTAACACTTTTAAGGCATGGAGTTGCTGTTCAGATAAATGTCGCGGCACACGATCTATGGCACAAATTGTCCCCAACACTAAGCCTTGTGCGGTTTTAAGTTGCGCCCCCGCATAAAAACGGATTAAAGGATCATTAATAACCAGTGGATTATCAGAAAATCTTGCGTCTAACAACGCATCTTCTACCACTAAAACATCTTCTTGTAATAAAGCATGAGCACAAAAAGCCCAATCTCTAGGAGTTTCTCTCGCCTCCAAACCAACTTTTGCTTTAAACCACTGACGATCACGATCTATTAAACTAATTAAAGCAATAGGTGTTTGACAAATATCTGATGCTAATTGAGTCAATTCATTATAAGTATCTTCAAAATCTGTATCTAACACTTTATAGCGTAATAATGCACCAAGTCGTTCTTGTTCATTACTTGGAAAATCGGCGATTTTCATATTGACTCCTGTCAACAGACCCTAATTTATATTTTTTAAAGGTATCATAAGCTTTTAAAAAAATCCTCTACATCTCTCCCAAAAACCCCCCGCTTTGTCTTGCCCACAAACGTGCATACAAGCCATTTTTTGCCAATAATTCTGCATGAGTGCCTTGCTCAATAATTTTGCCATCATCAACAACAATTAACCTATCCATGGCTGCAATCGTTGATAAACGATGGGCAATCGCAATCACTGTTTTTCCTTCCATTAATTGATATAAACTGGTTTGAATAGCTGCTTCTACTTCGGAGTCTAAAGCACTCGTGGCTTCATCTAATAATAGAATCGGCGCATCTTTAAGCATCACACGGGCAATCGCAATACGCTGACGCTGACCACCAGACAATTTAACACCACGTTCACCAACATGCGCTTCTAAACCAGTACGTCCTTGGGCATCTTTTAAAGACTTAATAAAATCTGCTGCTTGGGCTTTATCAATCGCCGCTAAAATTTGTTCGTCAGTGGCATCTGGACGACCATAAGTTAAGTTATCACGCACTGAACGGTGCAACAATGAAGTGTCTTGGGTGACCATGCCTATGTGTGCACGTAATGAATCTTGACTGACTAAGGCAATATTTTGTCCATCAATGCTAATTTGCCCTTTATCTAGTTCATAAAAGCGCAATAATAAATTGACTAAGGTGCTTTTGCCTGCACCAGAACGGCCAACTACGCCAATTTTTTCGCCTGCATTAATATGCAAATTAAAATTTTCTAGCACATTTTTATTTGAATTGTAGGCAAAATTAATATTGTCAAAATCAATTGTCCCTTGAGTAATTGCTAATGGTCTGGCATGTTCAATATCAACAATTTGGTGGGGTTTTGATAAAGTTCCCATACCATCACGCACTGTGCCGATATGCTCAAACAACATGGCTAATTCCCACATAATCCAATGCGAAATACCATTTAAACGCAAAGCCATCGCCGTTGAAGCTGCCACTGCCCCCACCGTCACTTGCTGCTCAAACCATAACCACAATGCTAAGGCCGTTGTACCCAACACCAAGGTCATATTAATACTATGGTTTACGGTTTCAAATTGGGTCACTAAGCGCATTTGTTGGTGAACAGTGACCATAAACTCTTGCATTGCACGCTTAGCATAACTTGATTCGCGTTGACTATACGAAAATAACTTTACTGTACTAATGTTGGCATAAGCATCGGTAATTCGACCAGTCATTAACGCGCGTGCATCAGCCTGACGTTCGGCAGTTTTACCCAAACGTGGGATAAAATAGGCTAATGCAAAGCCAAATAACATAATCCAAGCAGCAAATGGTGCTAATAACCACCAATCAAAATTGATTAAAACAATGCCACAAGTGACAAAATAAATCAGCATAAACATGACCATATTGGCGATAGTCATAATTGAGTCACGAACGGCTAAGGCTGTTTGCATCACTTTTGCCGAAACACGGCCAGCAAACTCTTCCTGATAAAACCCTAAGCTATGATCTAACATTAAACGATGAAAATTCCAACGCAAACGCATCGGAAAATTGCCCTGTAAGGCTTGAAACTTTAATAACGATTGCAGCAAGACCAGCAACGGACTAGCAATAATCAACACCGACATTAAAATAATATCACTCTTCTTCTCTAACCAAAGTTGATCGGGTTTTAATGAGCTTAACCAATCGACAATCTGCCCCATCATGCTAAATAAATAGGCTTCAAATGCGCCAATCGCGGCAGTGGCTAGCATTAAACTAATAATCCAAACGCGTACACCTTCAGTACATGAATAGATAAATGGAATTAAACCTGATTGAGGGGGCGTGGGTTTATTGGCTGGATAAGGGTCAACTCTACGCTCAAACCATGAAAACATAAAAAACCATTGCGATAAAAAAACAAGACCCACTGTGTGGGTCTACAAAAATTAGTGTTTAAATTTAATAATCTGCTCAATTTCTTGATCATGGCTATGCTCATGATCGTCACATACCTCGCCTTCTTTTTTTCCTTTATTAATATATCCCGTACGTTCTTCTTCTGGGAGATATTTCATTTCCCAAACTAACACAGCTTGCATACAGGTTTCTTTTTGCTCATCACTTAAACGACGACCATCAGGCCATTTACCTAATTCAATGGCACGTTTAAAACTTGCAACAATGTCTGGATTTAATGCTGCTAATATTGCTGCAAATGTATCATGATTCAAATTCATTAATCATCTCCTGTAATAGGATTACCCCAACCTAATTTGGTACGGCAAGCCGCATAAAAATCATAACCAGAGGGATGTATTAACTTTAATTTAAAGGGATGTTTAGTAATGTAAACCCAATCTCCCGTATTTAAGCTAATACCAGACTGCCCATCAGGGCTTACTAATGGTTTTAATGTTGTTTCAGTAATGCGAATTTTTATTTCACTATCTGCATCTACGACAATCGGGCGACTTGATAAAGTATGTGGATGCATAGGCACCAAAACAATAGCATCTAATTTGGGATGCATAATGGGACCACCGCCAGACAGCGCATAAGCAGTTGAACCTGTAGGCGTGGCAACAATTAAGCCATCAGAACGCTGACGATAAACAAATTGGCCTTCGATATAAAGCTCAAATTCTAACATATGCACAGACTTACCTGCATGAAGCACAACATCATTCAGGGCAAGAGCTTCAGCAACACGACTACCATTAGAACGGACTTCCAAATTCAACAAAAAACGTTGATCAGTGGTGTAATGACCATGCAATACTGAGTTTACTTTGCTAATAACTTCATCGGGATTAATATCGGTTAAAAAGCCTAAACGGCCACGGTTAACACCTAAAACAGGCACTTTATAACGAGCCAATGACCGTGCTGCATGTAATAATGTGCCATCACCACCAACCACAATCACCAAATCACAGACTTCACCTAACAACGCTCGTGAAGAAATTTGTAAGCCCGTTTTTTGCATAAGTTGTGCCGTATCTTCATCATAAATAACGGTTAATCCTTCATGCAATAAAAAAGCCTCTAATTGATTTAAGGTATCTATGACTAGCGAACTATTGGGACGACCGATTAGGCCAATATTACGAAAACTATCTTTTATCATGTATTTGCTCAGCAGCGCACTATATTTTATACGCTGCATTATACAAACAAAAGATAGGATATTGTTGACTAAAAATGTTTACTGCACCATATACTGTTGTCGTTGCTGCGCAGATAAACCCTCTAAGCCCATGCTTAAAACCGAGACATTATATCCTTGTATGCCTAATAAAAAAGCTGCTGCAGCACTGCGCTGACCATTATCACAACAAATAATATAATGTTGATTCAGCGGTAATTGACGAGATTTTAAACGAATATCTGGCAAGGGCAAATGTAAAGCATGCGTCAAATGTTGCAAGCTAAACTCTTCTACTAAGCGAACATCGAGCCAAGCAGCCTCTTGATTTTGTACTTGATTGTTTGCTAATTCAAAACTAAATGCTTGTAAAGTTGGTTTTTTTAACAGTCTATCAAAATCTTTTTTGACTAAACGCATTAACACGCCATCTTCAAGCATAATCACATCTGCGTTACGTGGTGAATCCTTGAGTAAACCTTCTTCACCAAAAAAATCTCCCCGTCCCAAATAAGCCACCGTCAAATATTCATCATCAATATTTTGACAAACTTGAACTTTCCCTTTTTTAATAAAATAACAACTATCCGCCTCTTCACCAATGGCAATGATTTTTTGTCCTTCTAGCACAGAAACTTCCTCTAAAGAAGCTAATATTTCTAAGATGTTCATGGGCGGTAAACGGTAGAAAATACGTGATTGCAATAACAACAACAACCAATCTCTATCGATATTTTCTGGCAATTGTGCAAATAAAGTCTTAGCTAAGCTACTTAAACTCTGTTCCCACAACAAAGCATCATTAAGTTTTTGTTGATCAACAGCTAAAATATTTGATGGCTTTTTTACTTTAACGGTAAATTGACGTGGTTTTGAAGGAGAAATCGCATAATTAGCGGCATAATCTAAGGCATTTAATAACGTTACTTTTCCTTGATAATCTATTAACTCCAGCTCACCACTTAATAAAAATATAGTTTTATCATCACAATCACCATAGCTAAAAAGCACTGTATCTGGCTTAACAGATTCAACATAACAACCCGTTAAAACATCTTTTAAACGATTTTCAGATAAGACATTTAAAGGGGTAAAATTATGTAAAATGTGTGTTGTGAGCGCTGTTGTCATCATTATGCCCATCTCATCACCTAGTTAAATTTCAGTACATTGATGATTGCTGTATCTGCCCCCTGATGACGTGCACAACGGTCTGATTGACCAACCACAAAACGACTTGGTGAGTCAGTACGAATTAATCGTGCATTACAACATTGCCCCTCACCTATAGGTGCAGTACAACGGGGGCTTTCATAATGTTGCAACCATTGACGATAGTGCGTTTCGGTTACTAGACATTTTTGGGCAACATATGCTGTCGGATTTTGTAAGTAAATGACCAAATCAACCACTGGTACAGATAAATTACCAACCCCCGCATGATATACAACAAAATTCATGCCAAGGCTTTCTAATTTAACTAAAAAGTCGTCAGCACTCGCTTCTTGCTCTTGATTGTGGGTCTGTTTTTCCTGTTCTAATTGTTGCTCTAACTGGGTAATCGTTTCCTTCAATTCATCAATTTCTGCATTAAGTGATTTTAAACTCAGCAAATATCGAGATGCCTCTTCTTCAAGTCGTTTATCTAAAGATAATAAATGCTCTTGTTTTAATCGACTAATACGTGTTTGGTATTCCTCATCTTTATTAGTTAATAATGTTGCAATTTCATTTTTTTGCTCACCAGCCGCACTCAAAGCCAACTGTAACTCTTGCAACTGTTTTTGATGAATAGCACGTTCTTGGCGTAAGCTGTCTTCAATTCCAGAGAGACTACTTACCTGACTATTTAGAGCATCTAAACGTTCTTGTTGGGTACTTTGCTGATTTTTTAAGTTTTTATTTTGTTCAACAAGTTTCATATTTTGGGTTTGTAAAATATCTAACTGTTGCTGATGTACATAAGATTGTAAATTGATTTGCTCTTCTTTTTCGGCAACAGTCGCTTGTAATCTTAACGTCAAATCTTGAATTTTTTGCTCTAATTCTTGTAATTTTTGGCTTTGATTATAAGAAGCTGCTTGCAATGCCGCATCTGTTAAGACTGGAATGCCTGTTGCCGTAAAACTTAAAGAGGTACTTGGATTTTTACGCGCTGCTGCTGCTACTGCCGCCACTTTAGATGGACGAATCCCTAAGCGAGAACATGCATCGGGTAACGCTTTTTGTAATTGCACAAAGGTATTATCCGCAGAATCCATCACGGGATTCCATAAGCGTGGGGCATGCCAAGAAATAGCGCATTGACTACGGCAAGATAAACGTATTGGACCTTTCCCTAAATCAGGGCCAAAACCAGCAACCTCTAATAAACTATCTAAAGGAATATTCCAACCATTTTCTGGATAGCCTGATTTATCAAATAAAATGGTAAAAAGTACAACGCCTTTAATATCTAAACCATCATCAATTTGCATATATGCTGCATATTTTTTTTGTTTTGCATATTGAGCTAATGGAGCCATTCCTGTCACAACAGCATCGAAGTCGTCATATAACATCGTTTTTTCAATGCTACCTTCTTCCGACCAAAATGATATTAACTCAGCATGAATTGACGACGTCATCGAAAACATGGCTTGTCCCTAGAAATTCCAATATAAGAAATTAATTATCAATTAATTAGCTTTATAGATCAGCTTTTTATTTTGGGCAATAACCCTATGGAATAAAGTGCTTAAATTCGGCACTAATTGTCGAAGTTGAGATGAAAGTAACAAAAATTTTCAGTATTTGATGTAGGGGTTGTTGACCGTTTTGATTGTGGTTGCACGCAAAACGGTCAACAGCCCCTCCCCTAAGCTTGAAGATATATATTGCACTACGTTGCCGAATTTACTGCAACTCAAATATAAACAGCCCCTAAGGGCTGTTTATTCTTTATAAATTATCCAAAATCATTCGCAAAGCATCTATGGGTTTGCTTGCCTGCGTAATTGGACGACCAATCACCATATAATCGACCCCTACTTCTACTGCTTGTTTAGGTGTCATAATCCGTTTTTGATCGTTGCTATCACTACCCGCTGGACGAATCCCTGGAGTGACCAACGCAAAGGGTTGTGCATGTTGCTGACGCAGAATTGTTGCTTCTTGTGCAGAGCAAACAACACCATGTAAACCACAATCCGCAGTTAACTTAGCTAATCTTTGCACTTGATCAATAGGCTCAATATCTAAACCAATTTCAGCTAAATCACTACGCTCAGAGCTAGTTAATACTGTTACAGCAATAAGCAGCGTTTGATAATTATATTGTTGCAAACGCTCACAGGCCGTGGTCATCATTTTTCTGCCACCGCTGGCATGAACATTCACCATCCATACTCCCAAATCAGCCGCAGCATGTACCGCAGAAGCCACGGTATTAGGAATATCATGAAACTTTAAATCTAAAAACAATTCAAAGCCACGTGCTTGAATGGCTTTAACAATACTTGGCCCTTCGCGAGTAAATAATTCTTTACCGACTTTAACACGGCATAAACTAGGGTCTAATTGGTCAACCAATGCTAACGCAGCATCAGCATTAGGATAATCTAAGGCAACAATAATAGGAGATGTAACAGAGGACATAAAATATTAAGGCTCAACAGGAGGACGAACAGTTTGTTTACGTAAGGCTGTCAACTCTTTATGTGTTTGACGTAATTGCCAACGTAATGGTATCACACCCCAAATAAATAAAGAGGCCAAAACACCAAATAAACTCCCCACCACAAAACTGATAACCAATGCCAAGCCTGTATTAAGCGCACCAATTTCAACGAATAATAAATTAACTGATATTTGAGCTTGATTACTGACAACAACCCATAGGCCATAAAATGCCAGACATAACCAACAAAATACAACCAGTATTTTTTTGATGCGCGACCACGTCATTATTTGCCTTCTTGAATCGACTGGTTAACGCGCTCTTTTAACTCTTTGCCTGGTTTAAAATGGGGCACATATTTTGAACCCACAGAAACGCTTTCACCTGTTTTTGGATTACGGCCAACACGTGGTGGACGATGATGCAAACTAAAACTACCAAAACCCCGAATTTCAACACGCTGACCTTCGGCTAAAGCATTAACCATCTGTTCCAATAAGGCTTTGATTGCTAACTCAATGTCTTTCTCGGTTAATAATGACAAAGACTGACGTGCAGCAACTTTGCTTATCAACTCTGATTTTGTTAATGACATGATTCTGTTCCTCTTTCTAAAAATAAAATAGAAACTAAAACGGTAGATCCGTTAAATTATGATTATTAATGGCTACTTTATTAATAGCATCTCAAAACACTAGCAATCTTTAGGCCATTTCTGGAGCGGATTAATTATCGTTACACACACATTTGCCATTATTAGTTGATTAGCTAAACGATAACACATTGACGATACTAGCAATTATGACTTTGACTGACAAGTTACTTAGTCTTGATTCGCAATAAAAAAACGGGAATAGTTTACACTATTCCCGTTTTTAGAACATTTATGCTAGTTCAACACTAACATATTAAAGAATTACTTCTTCATTTGTTCTTTGATCAAGTCACCGATTGTACGTGGACCAGCTGCTGTTGCGGCTGCATCAGCTTGGTTGCGCATGTTTGACATGGCTTCACGCTCTTCAGCTTCATCTTTAGCTTTGATCGATAAGTTGATAACGCGTGCTTTACGGTCAACACCAATGATCTTAGCTTCAATTTCTTGACCAACTGTTAAGTGCTTAGAAGCATCTTCAACACGATCACGAACGATTTCAGAGGCTTTTAAGTTAGCTTCTACGCCTTCGGCTAATTCAACAGTTGCGCCTTTAGCATCAACAGCTTTTACAGTGCCTTTAACCACTGCACCTTTTTCGTGAGAAGCAGCAAAGTCACTGAATGGATCTTTAGCTAATTGTTTGATACCTAAGGAGATACGGTTGCCTTCAGCATCGACAGCTAAGATAACAGCTTCTACTAAGTCACCTTTACGGAACTTACGGATTGCTTCTTCGCCAGCTTCGTTCCAAGAAATATCAGACAAGTGTACTAAACCGTCGATACCACCTGGTAAACCAATGAAGATACCGAAGTCAGTGATAGACTTGATGTTACCAGAAACTTTTTGACCTTTTTCGTGAGTCTTCGCAAACTCATCCCAAGGATTAGCTTTACATTGTTTGATACCTAAAGAAATACGACGACGTTCTTCATCGATTTCTAATACCATAACATCCACTTCGTCGCCAATTTGAACAACTTTAGATGGGTGAATGTTTTTGTTGGTGTGATCCATTTCGGATACGTGTACCAAACCTTCGATGCCTTCAGCGATCTCAGCAAAACAACCGTAGTCTGTTAAGTTAGTCACTTTAGCACGAGTAATTGTACCTTTTGGATACTTGCTCATTAAGGCTAACCATGGGTCTTGGCCTAATTGTTTTAAGCCCAAGGATACACGGTTACGCTCGCGGTCAAACTTGAGGACTTTAACTTCCATTTCTTGACCCACTTCAACCACTTCACTTGGGTGTTTAACACGTTTCCAAGCCATATCCGTGATGTGTAACAAGCCATCAATGCCGCCCAAGTCAACGAATGCACCGTAGTCTGTGAGGTTTTTGATAGTCCCTTTAACGACTTTGCCTTCTTCTAATTGGTCTAACAATGCACGTCTTACATCATCAGAAGCAATTTCCATTACCGCACGACGAGAAACAACTACGTTGTTGCGTTTTTGGTCTAACTTGATGACTTTGAATTCTAATTCTTTGCCTTCGAGGTGAGCTGTATCACGGATTGGACGTGTATCAACTAAAGAACCTGGTAAGAATGCGCGGATTGGGCCGATATCAACGGTAAAGCCACCTTTAACTTTGCCAGAAATAAGACCGCGTACGATTTCACCATCGGTGAAGATTTTTTCTAAACGTGTCCATGTTTCTGCACGTTTAGCTTTTTCGCGAGACAACATGGTTTGACCCATGCCGTTATCAAAAGCGTCAACAACCACTTCTACGGTGTCGCCTACTTTTACTTCAATTTCGCGTAAGTCATTCAAGAACTCTTCGCGTGGCACTACACCTTCAGATTTTAAACCTGTGTCTACAGTTACCCAGTCACTGTCGATTGCAACGACAACACCAGAAATAACAGCGCCTTGGGTAAATTGTAATTCGCTTTCTGCAAAGAGATCGGCAAATGATTCGCTCATAATTCTACCTTTTGATGCCTAAGCATCTTTGTTGACCGCCATGACCAGCTCATGTCGGGCTGTTGTTATTCAGAGCCAATAAACACTGGGCTGGTATGTGCTTAATGCCCTTGATGATTTTAAAAAAGTGCCAAATTATACACGAGCTTTGACAGCTTGTTGAGGATTTAAGCAAAAAATTGTTGCAAACTACTTTGTTTTTTGGCTTCTTGTAATACGGCTGCCAAAACAGCTTCTATACCTAAAGCCGTACTGTCTAAAACGATAGCATCTGTAGCAGGCTTTAATGGTGCAACCGCACGTTGGCTGTCGCGCAAATCACGCGCACGAATATCAGCCAAGATAATCTCTAAATCGGCAGAAAAGCCTTTATCTTTGAGTTGTTTATATCGACGTTCTGCACGGGCTTCTGCACTGGCTGTTAAAAATACTTTTAAACAAGCATCGGTAAATACGACCGTTCCCATATCACGACCATCAGCAACTAAACCAGGTGACTCGCGAAAAGCATGCTGCCGTTGTAACAATGCTTCTCTTACACGTGGTAATGCTGCCACTTTAGAAGCAGCCGCCCCCACTTCTTCGGTGCGAATTTCATGGGTGACATCTTGGCCTTCCAAAATCAACATTGCCTCACCATGATTATCTTGAAACTGCACATCTAAATGTGCCGCCAAAACCTCTAAAGCATCTTCATTATCTAACGAAAAACCATGACGTTGAGCGGCTAACGCCAATAAACGGTATAAAGCACCAGAATCTAAAACATGAAAGCCCAATTTGAGGGCAACACGATGCGCAATTGTGCCTTTACCCGAACCACTTGGCCCATCAATGGTAATCACAGGAACAGTCATTGGCTGACTATAATTGGCTTGTTTAGGCTCTAAATCAGCACTCATGGTGTGGCTCCTAATCAAAAATAAAGCGTGGGCTTTTTATAGATTTTTTATCAAAATTGCAAGCGTTTAACGGCCTCGCCAAAATAATTTATCTAAATCAGCTAAACTAAACTGCTTCCATGTGGGTCGACCGTGATTACATTGACTACTAAATTCTGTTGCTTCCATTTCTCGTAATAAAGCATTCATTTCGGGTAATGATAAAGCGCGATTGGCACGTACTGCACCATGACAAGCCATGCTCGCAAAT
>NZ_CALETI010000274.1 GCF_937920075.1 uncultured Agitococcus sp. | reverse complement strand
CTGTTGGCCTGTAAAGCTACCAAAGTGCTCATAGCTATATGAGGGGGATGGTGCTAAATAGGCTTGGCTATAAGTCAAACTAAATGTTGTCTCTGGCGTATAATTATATTTAAGCCCTAAATAAGGACTGGTACTGGCTTTGTAGTCAGAATTATCATCAAAACGGATACCTATTTGACTACTAAGCTGCGATGACCATTGATATTGATCTTGTAAAAAAACGCCTAAATTATCCTGAGTCACCTGAAAAATTTTGACTGGTAAACTGTTATTTGTGCCCAAATAATATAGGTGTTGTTGTTCTACCGATAGATTCGGGTCATACGGTTGGCTTAAATCGGTGGTTCGCGGTACCGCACGCAGATGATCAAACACCACACCAGCCATGAGTTGATGCTGGTCGGCAAGGGTGTAATGCCACTGACTATCTATACTCATTTTTTTACTTTCAGCATATTTATAGCCGTTCATATAACCGCTAAAAATATTATTAAAATAACTATTTTTATTTAAACGATAACTACTCCATGTCACGAGCGTATTTGTTGATAATTGCGAGCTAATTTGTTGCTGATAACGACCATATACCGTTAAAAATCTATCTTCCCAAAATCCACCATAATCAGTGAAATTAGCTAAAGTGGTATAATCTGTGGGATAACTGACCACACGATAATTGACGCCTAATTCTGTACTTGGATGTGGTTTTATCGTTGCCCAAACACTCTCTGCATTGGCTAAACTCTGAAAAGACTGCCGTTGATTAACAGGAATAATCACCTTTCCTTGACTATTTTTTAAATCATCAAAAGCAAAAACATCAGGATATTGCTCAGCAAGACTTTGATTATTAAATTGCTCTTTATGTACACCCAAGATTAAAGGATATTTTTGACCAACTCGGCCTGTTAACAACAAATGACCATGCTGATAACGCGCTTCACTGCCTTCATAACTTAATTGCTGTGTTTGCTGCTCTTGCGAATGTTTACTAATAATATTCACAACGCCAGTTACTGCATCTGCACCATACAACGCCGAACCAGGTGTTAATAACACCTCTACTTGCTTAGCCATATACAGGGGATAGTTTATACTAATCGGCACAAGCTCTCCTGCTGGTGCGCCTATTCTTACCCCATCTTGTAATATCAACAATTTAGTATTGCCAGTTATCCCCCTAACAGTCACTCGGCTAGACGTACTATATGGCCCCTGTACATCGACACTAGGTAAATCGCGCAATAAATCCGCTAAATGACGATAACCACGCTGTTTAATTTCCTGTTCTGTCACTACCCATAAGGAACCTTGTACATCCTTCCATGCCTGAGGACTACGTGAGGCTGTGGTCACTTCAATAGCCGCAAGTTGATCAAAATTCATGGCTAATAAAGAATCGAAATCGGTATTAGCCATGACATTTTGTAGCTGAAAATAAGCTAACACGCCCCAACATAATTTATGCACTGAACACCTGCCTTATTGTTTATTTATATTCAGGCGAAAACTCCTGTATACAATATAGACAATCTTTGGCAGTTATGTTGGATAATTAGAGGCTGAAACATAAGCCTCATCTTGTTGTTGATATACCTATTCAACCTGAAGCCATTGAGTTACTGTCCTGCTCTATTAAACCATTACAGTATGAATGTATTGATACTAAAACCTAATTGCTTTAACTCCCCTTGTTCTCCACTCAACCATGTTTGCTCGGTTAATTGAATATTATTTTTGCCCAACAACAAAATACTTGAGGCGCGTGTACCATAAATTGGCGACTTAATAAACGCCGTTGCTAACAAACGTTCCCACACCAAACCCACCCCCGTATTTGGCAAGTCAGCATCATCAGGTTGCGTTTGATCTTGTAACAACAACAAAGCCTGCTGCAAATCAAAATGATCGTGTTGCATTAATTGGCTTAAACCTGCTTTTAAACGCTGAGTTTTCGGCCACGGTGAGTCTAATAACTGATTACTTAAACCATAAATCCCTTGGTTCAATAACTGTGGCTCTGTACCTCGATTACTGACTACGGCTACTTGTTGTTTATTACCCACCAACAAATTAAAACCACTATACTGCTCAGCTTGGGTAAATACTTGTTGGGCATAAGCCAAAGGTTCACTATCTGCTTTTAAAAACCCTGCCACCAAATGACCGCGTGATAACGAGCCTTTTGGTGCATTGGGTTCACGATAATTGGTTAATGCCGCCCAACGCCCATCTTTGGTCACACCTAGCCACGTTCCACCCTCTTGCTCATCTCGACCTGCCAAAATAAATGGGGCATCTTGCCAATAATCAATCGCTTGAGCAGGACGAGCATAAAACTCATCACGGTTGCCAATTAAAATTAAGGGGTAATTGGGATGAACTTGCCAAGCAAACGCTAATAAACACATAACTACACCCTCATTTTTAAAATTTAAGATAAAATAGAAAAATTTTTAGTTAAATCTTGTTGGAAACATCATTTATGCTGACATATCCACACATAGACCCTGTTGCCATTAGTTTAGGGCCACTTCAAGTCCATTGGTATGGTCTAATGTATTTATGTGCCTTTGGCATGGCCTATTTTTTAGGTACTTTACGCACCAAACGCATGAACCCCGTTTGGTCTGCCGATCAATTATCTGACCTGATTTTTTATGCCGCGATGGGTGTTATTTTAGGCGGACGTTGTGGTTATGTCTTCTTTTATAGTTTTGATCAGTTTTTAGCAAACCCTTTGTGGCTTTTTCAAGTGTGGAAAGGTGGCATGAGTTTTCATGGTGGCTTTTTGGGCGTAATGGCTGCTATGTTATTTTTTGCCAAACGCTATAAATTAGGCTTTTGGCAAGTGATGGATTTTGTAGCACCGCTTGTACCAACAGGTATTTTATTTGGTCGTTTAGGTAATTTTATTGGTGGGGAATTGTGGGGACGTCCTGTTGTTGACCCCAATTATTCTTTAGCAATGGTCTTTCCTCATGTAGATAACCTGCCACGCCACCCCTCACAACTGTATGAAGCCTTTTTAGAAGGAGCTTTATTATTTGCCATTTTATGGTGGTTTAGCAGCAAACCTCGCCCCGTCAAAGCAGTATCAGGCGTATTTGCTTTGGGTTATGGCTTAGCACGATTTACTGTCGAATTTTTCCGTGAACCTGATGCTGACAAAGGCTTTATTGCTTTTAATTGGTTAACGATGGGTCAACTGCTAAGCACTCCATTAATTATGATTGGTATTTTATTATTAGTATTGGCATACCGTCAGCCTGCTAAAGCTTGAGATTAAAAACATGAAACAATACTTAGATTTAATGCGTCATATTAAAGACAATGGCACATTCAAAGGTGACCGCACAGGCACAGGCACGTACTCGGTATTTGGCTATCAAATGCGCTTTAACTTGGCGGAAGGCTTTCCCTTAGTGACCACTAAAAAAGTGCATCTTAAGTCGATTATTCACGAATTATTATGGTTTTTAAGTGGTGATACCAACGTTAAATACTTGCAAGATAATGGTGTCAGCATTTGGAATGAATGGGCAACTGCCGAACAATGCGCACGTTTTGGCCGTAGTGAAGGCGAATTAGGGCCTGTGTATGGCCATCAATGGCGTAATTTTGGCGCAACAAAAAACGCTGATGGTAGTTTTAGCCCTGATGGTGCTGATCAAATAGCCGCCCTCGTCCATGACCTCAAACATAATCCAAACTCTCGCCGTTTAATTGTCTCTGGTTGGAATCCGCAAGAAGCTAATCAAGTGGCTTTACCACCTTGTCACACCTTATTTCAATTTTATGTGGCGGATGGCAAGTTATCTTGTCAGTTATATCAACGTAGTGCGGATGTGTTTTTAGGCGTGCCGTTTAATATTGCCTCTTATGCTTTATTAACCATGATGTTGGCACAAGTCTGTGACTTACAATTAGGTGAGTTTATTTGGACAGGTGGTGATTGCCATTTATATAGCAATCATTTAGAACAAACCGAATTGCAACTTAGTCGTGAACCGTTACCCTTACCGACCATGCGTTTAAACCCAAATGTTAAAGATATTTTTGCCTTTAAATATGACGATTTTACGCTAGAAAATTATCAATCCCATGCGGCCATTAAAGCGCCTGTGGCGGTTTAGGAGTATGTAGTAATGAATATTACTCAAACCTTACAAACGCATATTTTGGCATTACCTAGCCATATTCAAGCTGAAGTTTTAGGCTTTGTTGAATACTTAGAACAAAAACATGGTGTTGGCTTGGCCGCTAAAAAATCGAGCGAACAACAAACAGAAGCCTTTATTCAACGCATGACATGTAGTTTAGGTGACGATTTTCCTGACGATATTGATAGTACCGATTTAGGTGAAGATAACATCAAGGATTTATTATGACTGGCTATCTACTCGATACCAATGCCTGTATTGCTATCTTAAAAGGCAATCCCACTATACTCAATCATGTCCGTCGCGTTGGGCTACAACAACTGTATTTATGCACGCCTGTTAAAGCAGAGTTATGGTTTGGAGCATGTAAAAGCATCAAAGTCACCGAAAACAAGGCAAAATTAGAGTCTTTTTTTATTGATATTCCTAGTTTAGCCTTTGATGATCATGTATTTAAAACATTAGCTGAATTACGTATGGATTTATTTGCTAAAGGCACACCTATTGGCCCTTATGATATGCAAATAGCGGCAATAGCCCTAAGCTATGACTTAACCATAGTAACCCATA
Source organism: uncultured Agitococcus sp. (assembly GCF_937920075.1). Lineage (GTDB taxonomy): Bacteria > Pseudomonadota > Gammaproteobacteria > Pseudomonadales > Moraxellaceae > Agitococcus. The sequence continues at coordinate 10,921 of NZ_CALETI010000274.1, read as the reverse complement.
ATGTACGTGAATTTGAACGTGTGCCAAATCTGCGTATAGAAGATTGGCTAATTTAATAACACTTAAAAACGACTTATCTATGAAACTCTCTTTAATTGTTGCCGTTGCCGAAAATGGCTGTATTGGTATTGATAACAAATTGCCTTGGTATTTACCCGAAGATTTAAAATATTTTCGCCGCTTAACCACAGGTAATATTGTCATCATGGGACGCAAAACCTATGAATCTATTGGGAAACCTCTACCCAATCGCCATAATATTGTTATTAGTAATAATCCAAATTTTACAGCAGACGGCATAAAAATCGTTTGTAGTATTGATGAAGCTTTAAAAATGGCTAACAGTTTGGCAGAAATTAGTGGCATTAACGAAGCCTTTATTATGGGTGGTGCACAAATTTATCAACAAACATTAGCCTTAGCTGACCGTTTATATTTAACCGAAGTTAAAAAAGTTGTAACAGGCGATGCCTTTTTTCCGTCTATTAATAAAGCGCAATGGCAAGAGTTAGGTCGTGAAGCCCATTATTATGAGCCACAAGCCACACATTATGATTTTGTGGTTTATGAGCGTCTGTAAATAGCAAAACTGGAGAACCGATAATGAATACACAAACTGCAATATTAGGTGGTGGTTGTTTCTGGTGTCTAGAAGCCGTGTTTCAACGGGTCAAAGGTGTGCAACAGGTGACATCGGGTTATGCAGGCGGTGCGCGGGCAAATCCATCTTATGAGCAAATTTGCACTGGTGCAACAGGTCATGCCGAAGTGGTTAAAATTGATTTTGATGCTGAAGTGATTAGTCTTGAACAACTTTTAACCATCTTTTTTGCCATTCATGATCCAACCACGTTAAATCGTCAAGGCAATGACGTTGGCACACAATATCGCTCAGTGATTTTTTGCCAATCTGTTGAACAAAAACAGCTAGCAACCGCTTTTATTGAGCAGCTTAGCCAGCAAAAAGTATTTAGCCAAACAATAGTCACGCAAATTAGCGATGCTGTACCCTTTTATTCAGCCGAAGCCTATCATCAAAACTATTTTAATAATCACCCACAACAGGGCTACTGTCAGTTTGTGGTTGCGCCAAAAGTGCTTAAATTTCGCGAGTATTTTAAAGAGTATCAGGCTTAAAAACTGGCAAACCCAACATTCTTCGTCTATATCTTGTGTAGTACCCATAATCTGCACAGGAGATGCCCAAATGACGATGGTGACTTTAGACGTTAGTCGTGTTGATGCCAAAGAAATTCATCAACAAATTTTACAACTCGAAGCTATGCAACATGATATGCTAGACGGAGACAGCGTTGCTGCAAACACTGTCGCCAACACGCTAAAACTACTCCATCGCTTAGAAAACGAGCTACGCCATCAGGCTCGTGTCAACCATAAGCATTAAAATTATAAAAAACCTCGTGCTAGTTGCCTAACACGAGGTTTTATTTTTTGCCTTCAGCTCAATCCTCTCCGAGAGAGAGGATTTGGGGTGAGAGGTATTACTGTTTACGCTTCATGGCTTCAAAGAAGTCATCATTGGTCTTGGTGTCTTTCATTTTATCCAACAAGAACTCAATTGCTGCAATCTCGTCCATTGGATGTAAGATTTTGCGTAAAATCCATACTTTCTTCAATTCATCATCGGCCATCAAGCGCTCTTCACGACGAGTACCTGACTTCTTAATGTTGATGGATGGGAATACACGTTTCTCGGCAATACGACGATCCAAGTGAACTTCATGATTACCTGTACCTTTGAATTCTTCAAAGATAACTTCGTCCATTTTAGAACCAGTTTCTACCAAAGCAGTCGCAATAATGGTTAAAGAGCCACCCTCTTCAATCGACCTTGCTGCACCAAAGAAACGTTTTGGACGTTCTAAAGCATGGGCATCCACACCACCTGTTAACACTTTACCTGATGAAGGAATGACGGTGTTATAGGCACGTGCTAAACGGGTGATCGAATCTAATAAAATCACCACATCTTTTTTGTGTTCAACCAAACGTTTGGCTTTTTCAATGACCATTTCAGCCACTTGAACGTGACGAGCTGGCGGCTCATCAAAGGTTGAAGCAACCACTTCGCCACGCACCGTACGAATCATCTCTGTCACTTCTTCAGGACGTTCATCAATTAATAATACAATTAAATGAACTTCTGGATTGTTACGGGCAATTGAGTGCGCAATATTTTGCAAAAGAATGGTTTTACCTGCTTTAGGTGGTGCAACAATCAACGAACGTTGACCTTTACCCACTGGCGCAACCAAATCAATCACACGGGCAGTTAAATCTTCGGTAGAGCCGTTACCTAACTCAAGGACTAAACGCTCTGTTGGGAATAATGGCGTTAAGTTTTCAAATAAAATCTTGTTACGGGCATTTTCAGGTGAGTCATAGTTAATATGATTCACTTTTAATAAGGCAAAATAACGCTCGCCTTCTTTAGGTGGACGAATTGTACCTGCAATCGTGTCACCTGTTCTGAGGTTAAAACGACGAATTTGTGAAGGACTGACATAAATATCGTCAGGGCCAGCCAAATAAGAGCCTTCGGATGAGCGTAAAAAACCAAAGCCGTCGCTCAAAATTTCGAGGACACCATCACCATAAATTTCTTCGCCGTTCATGGCGTGACGTTTCAAAATTGCAAAAATAACATCTTGTTTACGGTTACGCGCCATATTGTCTAAATGCATAACATCTGCAATTTGTACTAATTCGGCGATAGGTTTCTTTTTGAGTTCGGTCAGGTTCATAGAAATGCTGCAAAACAGAGAATGCGAAAATGCTCGCATACCGCCTTCATCAACTAATATACGGGGAACTTTAAGCACAAAAACGCATAACATGCGCGATCTTGCATAAGTCCTGATTAATCTTGGGGAATATCAGTTGCGCTGTAGACAGAGTTATATGATGTGATGCCTAACAGAGCGGCTGCGCGGGACGAAAGGCGACCTATTAGGAAGTATATGGCCGCCTTGGGTATATATTATATATTAGAATCTAAGAAGGCTGTCAATTGGGATTTTGCCAAAGCACCCACTTTTGTTGCAACAACTTGACCGCCTTTGAATAAACTCAAGGTTGGAATGCCACGAACACCGTATTTTGCAGCACTTGCTGGGTTATCATCGACATTAACTTTGACAATTTTTACTTTACCTTCGTACTCACCAGCTAAATCATCTAAAATTGGAGCAATCATTTTGCATGGGCCACACCATGGTGCCCAGTAATCAACTAAAACTAAACCATCGGCAGTTAATACATCGGCTTCAAATTGGGCATCAGTGGTATTGACAATTAATGGATTGCTCATGGGATTCTCCAAATAAATAAAGTGCGATAATAACAGACTTTTTTTACGCATCCAAAGCTGTTATATCTTATACAAAAATGTATTTGCAATTTATGGGGCGAAAAAAGCCATTTTTCAAGCGTTTGTCACATGGGTTTGTAACCATTGGCAATTTTGTCTATTCGCTCCAACTCATCAAACAGGTATTTCATGAATCGACAATTGACTGAAGGTAGTCTGTTAGCTGCCATTGATTTAGGCTCAAATAGCTTTCACTTAGCCATTGCCCGTTTAGATCATGGTGAAGTACGCAGAATTGATAGTTTGTCCGAAAAAGTCCAATTAGGCGCGGGTTTTGATAAAGATAAAAACCTCACCTCTGAGGCACAAGCACGGGCGTTAGCCTGTTTGGCACGTTTTGCTCAACGCTTACAAGCCATTCCTTTGCGTTATTTGCGTATTGTCGCCACCAATGCCCTACGCCAAGCAAATAATTCCGCACAATTTATTGAACAAGCCGAACATATCCTCAAAAAACGCATTGAGATCGTTGCTGGCCGCGAAGAAGCACGGTTAATTTATTTAGGGGTTTCTCACACCCTCGCCGAAGAAGGCCGTCGTTTGGTGGTCGATATTGGCGGTGGCTCAACCGAGTTTATTATTGGTGAAAATTTTGAGCCTTTAGCCACCGAATCCTTACAAATGGGCTGCGTGGCTTATACCCAACGTTTTTTTGCTGATGGCAGCATCAGTGCCAAAGCTTTAGACAAAGCGATTATGGCCGCACGCCAAGAAGTCATGGCCATTGCTAATGCTTACCGTGATTTAGGCTGGCACTCTGTGGTCGGTTCTAGTGGCACAATCAAAGCAACTCGCCAAATTTTGGCACAAAATGGTTGGGCAAGCCCTGAAGGTTTTATTACCAAAGAAGGCTTAGCCAAAGTTCGTGATGTGGTTTTGGCTTGCAAACACGTTAGCGAATTAAATGTCGTTGGTTTAAAAGATGATCGCCGCGCCATTTTACCCGCAGGTTATGCGATTATTCAGGCCGTATTTGACGAGTTAAACCTCGAAACGATGAACTATTCTGATGGTGCATTACGCGAAGGCGTACTCTATGACATGTTGGGTCGTTTTAGCCATGAAGACATTCGTGACCGTAGTGCCAATGCATTAATGGCTCGTTATCACGTGGATACTGCTCAAGCTAAACGTGTGGCACAAACTGCTGAAAATTTTTATCAACAATTACATAGCTCCTTAACGATTGATGAAGAAGACGAAGATTTATTGCGTCGAGCCGCTTTATTACACGAAATTGGCTTAGCCATTTCACACAGCAGCTATCACAAACATGGTGCTTATTTATTGCAATATTCTGATGTGGCTGGTTTTTCTCAGGCAGAGCAAGAACGTTTAGCCCTATTAGTAGCTTGTCATCGCCGCAAAATTCGTAATGAACAAAAAGTGCAATTAATGAGTAAAGGTGGTACATCTTTATTTAACATTGCGGTGTTATTACGTTTAGCGGCATTGGTACATCATAGCCGTAGTCCAGAGCCCTTACCTGATCTCAAAATTAGTAGCGATGGTTTGCATTTTATTATGCAATTTCCTGATGGTTGGTTGGCTAATCACCCCTTAACAGCCGCCGATATTGAGGAAGAAAAGGACTATTTACAGGCATGGGATATTAGTTTAGTTGCAAGCTAGGAGAATGATTGTGTCAAAATCGCTGCCAACAGCACTTGCCCAATGGCAAGCACAAGGAAGTTATGCCACTTTTGTTGGCTACAATGTTTTTTATCGCGATTTTGGCACAAAACACAGTGATGCCATTTTGTTGCTACACGGTTTTCCGTCAAGCTCTTACGATTGGCACGCTTTGATTCCACTTTTAGGCGATGAAAAACGCATTGTGTGTTTAGACTTTTTGGGCTTTGGTCTGTCTGACAAACCCGATCAACACAGTTACTCCTTAATGGAGCAGGCAGACATTGTTGAGTTGCTGCTAAAACAACTGGGTATTAAACGGGTAAAAATCATTGCTCATGATATGGGAACTAGTGTCACCTGTGAATTATTAGCACGCCGCGAACGCAAATTATTAGGTTTTAACGTGCAATCGGTATTACTGATGAATGGCAGCGTTTATATTGATTTAGCACAGCTTACACCCTCTCAAAAACTGTTGCGTTCGCCCTTTGCTGAGTTTTTTGCCAAAATTTCGCTCAAGCCGATTTTTATGCTGCAACTACAAAAAATCTTAGCCAAAAAGATCAGCAAACAAGAACTAGAAATGATGTGGGCGAGTTTGGTTTATAAGCAAGGCAAAGAACGTTTAGCACAAACCATTAGTTATATTGACGAGCGTTATCGTTTTGCCCATCGTTGGTTGCCGCCATTAACCCGTTTGGATATTCCTGTACTTATTTTGTGGGGACAAAAAGACCCTGTGGCTGTTGCTGCGATTGCTGAAAAGTTAGCCTCTCAAATTCCCACTGCAAAACTACAATGGTTGCCTCATTTAGGTCATTATCCACAATTAGAAGACCCTATTGCCGTCGCTGATGTGATTAATTTGTTTTTGGCGTAGCGAAATATGGGGCATAAAAAAATAATTTCATGTAAAAACATAACCATTTGTTTTTGAGTAATTTAACCCGTGTTACGTTACATTTCACACGGGCTACCTAGTTCTTAAAAACTCAAACCAACCCCTAAATTAAAACCATCACCTGCTTTATTTTTTTGGTTGGTATTTTGAATATCCGCTTTTAAGACAACACGCGGATCAATCCAATAATTTACGCCAACATTTAACTGCTCATCATCACTTTTACCCACCTGATTAGCAGCCGTATTCCATTGATTATATCGTGCAAAAACACCAACTTTATCAGTTACTTTCCATGATGGCTCAACATAAAAGCCTGATAATTTGTCAGCACCCGTCGCTTTAGCAACAGCATTATCAATATCCCATTGCGCACCCAACACACGCAAACCAAAATTTTGCCAATGATAATCAACGTGCGCCGTCATTAACTGTGCAGACGCTTTGCCACCAACGACTAAATCATGACTTTGGGTAATATTTTCTTGTTGTTGAAAACTAGCCGCCAATTCTAAGCCATTAATCACTTGGTATTTTACCCGCAAGGTATAGGCTAAATCTTCGGCACGTGAACCACCAAACTCTTGACGGAACTCACGCAAACCATCTGCCCCACCCAAGGTGTTAATATCACCACGCAAACCATTATGCACAGCCACATCCACCGCTAAGCCTTCAGCAGGTACAGCACGCACCATCACGCCTTTTTCCCACCATGTTGCAGGAATAATTTTCTCTTCAACAGGGTTACGCTCAACACCATAAAACACATTAGGTTCATGGCTTTCATTTAATAAACCGACAGGTAATAAAAACTGACCAATATTTAAGGCTAATTTTGGATGTACACGCCAATCAATAAATAATTGCTCTAATTCTGTTTCAATTTCGGTTTCGTCTGCTGCTCCCTCAAACTCAATTTCACTATAAAAGCGTAAATTATCATTAAAGGCATGGCTTAATAAAATCACCGCACGATGGGCATGAACATTATTTTTACCAATGGCAGGATCAGGCTCTTTAAAGCTGTTGTAATGCACTTCGCCATAAAAACCGACTGTCGTTGCACTATTGCTTGCAGTCGCTTTTTGGTTTTCAACAGCCGTTGCTAATGCTTCTAATTGACTTTGTTGTGCAGCAATTTGCGCTTTTTGTTTAGCTAACTCAGCACGTAAATCGTCTAAAGACTCTGCATAACTATGACTAGCAAAGATGGCTACAGTTAATGCCGTTAATAAGGGACGAAACATAATAAACTCCAAGATTTTTAAGGCTGATAACCATCAGATAAAGTATTTAAAAAGGCAACAATCGCATCAATTTCTCGGTCAGTTAGACGCAAATTCCCTAGCTCATCACGATTCACTGTTTCAGGTACTTCAGGTTCGCCCCAACGTTGAGGTTCAACATCACGCGTGTTATAAAACTCAACAACCTCACGTAAGTTGTCAAAACGACCATTGTGCATATAGGGTGCCGTTTTAGCGATATTACGTAGTGTCGCGACACGGAATTGGCCACGTAACGTGGGATCATTGGTGGTTTTAGCTAAACCCTCATCAACAAAATTTTCTGTAAAAAATTGACGGTTTGGATGACGTGGTACACCAATATTGTCATAACTAAAATCGGTGAATAATGCAGGTGTTCCATCGGCACTGGCCGTGACAGGATGACAAGCAGCACAATTGCCTTTATCTGCACGAATAAATAAACTCATGCCTTGCAACTCTAAGGTGGTGAATTGCGCTTTGCCCTGTAAATAAAAATCAAACTTTGAGCTAAATGGGCTAAAAACAGGTGTGCGTTCAAAAGCGGCAATGGCTTGTGCCATTTGACCAAATGCTTGATCTTCTTTGCCAATATCTAAAGCATCACTGCCAAACACCTCACGAAATAAATTGGCATTGGTACTGGCACGTAGTTTGGCAACAACATCCGCAGCATCTTTATTATTCATTTCGGCAGGATTTAAAAACGGCTTTTGGGCTTGTTCTTCTAAACTATTGACGCGGCCATCTAAAAACAAACCACCTTTCCACAAGGTTTCGCCATCTTCTTGTTCTTGATGAAGATCTGGAATAAAGCGGGTATAACTGGCAGCAGGTGTATTACGTGTACCAAACTGCCCTACTTCAGAGCCTTTAGACACAGGCATTGTTTGATCGGCATCTGAAAAAGCCTGATTGACATTGTGACAAGAGGCACAAGCTTGATTACCTTGACTCGACAAAGAAACATCATGAAAAAGCTTATCACCCAAAGCCACCATTTGAGTGGTATTGGCATTTGTCGTATTGCTTACCGCATTTGTCTCTTTTTGCTCTGATAAACAACCTGCTAAAAGTCCTGTTAATAACACAGGCCATAAAACCGAATAACGCATATACCATTACCCAACATAAATATATTACTAATGATAATAGTTATCGTTTATATTTGTAAATACATTTATCATAAAACCACAAAAAAAATAAGGTTTATATAAATAAAAAAAGACGCATATAGCGTCTTTTTTTATTTAGCTTTTTTGGGGTTTCGACCCTTCGGCTGGCTCAAGGCTGGCCAAAACTAGCTCCCTGAGCGCAGTCAAAGTGTGTCCCCTGAGCGAAGGGTTAAGCTTTATAAACAGGGAACTGTTGGCAAATGGTATGAACCTGTTTAGCTACACGAGCAATCACAGCTTCATCAGTTGGATTATCTAAAATATCACACATCCAGTTAGCTAAAGCAGCCACTTCGGCTTCAGCAAAACCACGCGTTGTTACCGCAGGTGTACCAACACGAATACCAGACGTCACAAATGGTGAACGTGGGTCGTTAGGCACAGCGTTTTTGTTAACAGTAATACCTGCTTTGCCTAAAGCAGCATCAGCATCTTTACCAGTTAACTCTTTACCTACTAAGGATACTAAAAATAAGTGATTGTCTGTGCCGTTAGAAACCACATCATAACCACGCTCAATAAACACAGCAGCCATAGTTTGGGCGTTTTTAACCACTTGTTTTTGGTAATCAACAAAAGAAGGCTGCATGGCTTCTAAGAAACATACTGCTTTTGCGGCAATCACGTGCATCAATGGGCCACCTTGATTGCCCGGAAACACCGCAGAGTTTAATTTCTTTTCAATTTCTTCGTTTTTACGCGCCAAAATCAAACCAGAACGTGGGCCACGCAATGTTTTGTGAGTAGTTGTGGTAGTCACGTCAGCAATTTGTACTGGATTTGGATACACACCTGCTGCAACCAAACCTGCAACGTGCGCCATATCAACCATTAAATACGCGCCAACTTTATCAGCGATGTCACGGAAACGCTGCCAATCCATAATACGAGAATAAGCAGAGAAACCTGCAATAATCATTTTTGGCTTGTGTTCTAAGGCTAAACGTTCAACTTCGTCATAATCAACTTCGCCAGTTTCTGGGTTTAAACCATACTGAACCGCGTTATAGGACTTACCAGAGAAGTTTACTTTTGCACCGTGAGTTAAGTGACCACCATGTGCCAAGCTCATACCCAATACGGTGTCACCCGCATTTAATAAGGCTAAAAATACCGCACCATTCGCTTGAGAGCCTGAGTGTGGTTGTACGTTAGCATAGTCAGCACCAAACAATTTTTTGGCACGTTCAATGGCTAAACTTTCAACAATATCAACATACTCACAACCGCCATAATAACGCTTACCAGGATAACCTTCGGCGTATTTATTGGTTAATTTAGACCCTTGAGCGGCCATTACTAAGGGTGAGCAGTAGTTTTCGGAAGCAATTAACTCGATGTGCGCTTCTTGGCGAGCATCTTCTTGGCTAATAGCTTGGGCTAAATCTGGGTCAAATTGGGCAAGATTGATATTGCTAAACATCACAGAGTCTCAAGACAGGGAGGGAAAATTAATTCTTGCATTTTAACATGGTTATTCACAAACGATAATGATTTTCTCTCATCTTTAAAATGAACAATCTTTGAACGGCAAGTCAGCAATTTATTTTGTTGCGTCTAGCCCCAAATCTAATACTCTTCTGCCACCCACAAAAGCTTTTTGCCAATAATTTTGTGCCAATTTATCTAAACGAATCGTATTACCTGTGGAGGGTGAATGAATAAACCGTCCTTCTCCCACATAAATGCCGACATGATTAATTTGATTGGCATTATTAGTTTGAAAAAACAATAAATCGCCCACTACTAAACTTTCATTATCGACAGGGCTGCTATAGTCATACATCTCACGCGAGGTACGCGGCAATTTTTTCACCCCTGATTGATTTAACACATATTGCACCAAACCACTGCAATCAAAGCCAGTATCAGGATTACTACCACCAAACGAATAAGGTTTACCCACAAAACTAATCGCTGATATAGCCGCTTCTTGTAATTTAGCAATCGGTTTTAAAGCAACAGGCGTTGGGTCTTTGGGTGCTAAATGGGCAATAAAATCACCTAAGTCATCAGCTTGGCTATGAGTATTTAAGAACAACAAAATGGTAAATAAAATGAATTTATTCATATTTTTAAACACTTTACAATATTTATTAGATATTTAATTTTTAACATATCTCTACTTACTGTCATCTCTGTCTTAAATATTCTAATAAATATTGTAAAGTTATTGAAAATATGCGAATAAATATCGTGATAACTCTAATGATATTTTCGTATAAATTTTATTCCAAATCGGTAATTTGTTTTTATATTATTTATAATCAAAATAACTCCAACTATTAATGGTAACCAACAACAAACAACCAACAACGTTTAAAAGAATATGTTTTTAGAAAAATATGATATTATTGTAGTAGGGGCAGGGCATGCAGGTTCAGAAGCAGCAGCAGCAGCAGCGAATTTGGGCTCAAAAACCCTACTTATTACCATGAGTTTGCAAAACATTGCTCAAATGTCGTGCAACCCAGCCATGGGAGGCATTGCCAAAGGGCAAATTGTAAGGGAAATTGATGCACTTGGAGGTTATTCAGGTATTGTTTCT
>NZ_CALETI010000273.1 GCF_937920075.1 uncultured Agitococcus sp. | reverse complement strand
GGCCGTATCATTATCGACTTGATACCTAAAATCTATGACGCGGCGCGTGTTGTTAGTGTAATGGGTAGTGATGGCAGTAAAAAGCTAGAGCGTATCAATCAGGTCGTGATGCAGAAAGGCGAGCCTAAAAACATTGATTTGACGGTGGGTAAATATGATTTAGTCGTGACTCAAGGCGCAAGTTATGCAACTAAGCGTATTGAAGCACTTAATTCTATGGTCGAGATTGCGCGGGTCAATCCTGCCATTATGCAGATTGCGGGTGATTTAATCATTAAGGCGATGGACTGGGATGGTGCTGACGAGATTGCCGAGCGCATGAAAAAGATGTTGCCGCCACAACTGCAAGAGCAAGAAGGCGAAGATGGCGAGCAAAAACAATTACCGCCTGAAGTACAACAAATGATTGAACAAGGCAAACAGCAAATTGATGAGCTAACAAAGCAAGTTAAGCTGCTAGAAGATGAGAAAGACGACAAAGACGATGAGTTAAGACTCAAGAAGTATGAGATTGACGTTAAAGCCGAGATTGAGTTCGCTAAGTTAGCTAAGGATTATGGGATGGGAATGGATGAAGTGGCGGCATTGATTAACGACGCTTTAGCTAATGCAGCGCAACAGCCTGAATTGCCCGAAGAAGGAGAAGGTTATCAGCACGAACAACAAGAAATGTTTCAGCCGCAATTTGAGCAAGATGATGGCCAATTGACGCAAGACGGGCAAATGATGGATGAGCAAATGGCAATGGATTTAATGGCTCAAAAAGACATTGGCGGTGGTGATATGTCGAGCGTACAATTGCCTGACTTACAACAAGATGATGAGGTGATGTGATGAGCGAAAAACTTAGCGGTGAAGAAGTATCTAAACGCGCTTTAGATATTTTACAATCAAGTGATTTTAATAAAACACTAGAATCATTTAATGCAAAATGTATAAAGCCAACGATGAATATAATGGCTAAAAAGATTGTTAAGGCCAAAAAGAAGCTAAAGAAACTTCAAAAGCGACAACGTAAGCAGGATGAGCAAGGCGTTTCAAATGCTGCTGACCAATGGCCGAGCGACACATTAGATAAGTTTTTGGCTGGTCAAAATGAGTCTTATGTAATCAATATGATTAAACACGCTAAAATCACTGATGAAATGATGGATGCTATGCGTGAGCGTTATGGAATTACTAGAGATGATAAAGGCAATGAGTTTATAAAGCCTTTGTAATCATTATTTGACTAAATACCTGTTATAGATTATGTTTATATCACTGTTACTAGACAGTTAAAACTAGGTCGCCGTGATGGCGCGTGTAAATCCGATTCAAGGAAACCTATCCCATGAGTGATTCTACTCAGTCTGATGTCGTTGTGGATTCATCACCACAGGTCGAAGAAGTCACCGAAAATCCGATTGTTGACGAAGTGAAAACCGAAGGCGAGGAAACTACGTCAAAGGTTGAAGCCGAAAAGCAAGAAGATGAACCCGATGATGATTCTAGCCTACCGAATGGCGTTAAAAAGCGCATTGATAAAGTTACACGTCAAAAGTATGAAGCCATTGCAGAAAGCAATCGTCTTAAAGCTGAAATTGAACAATTACGGGCGCAACTTGCACCAAAACAAGAAGCACCTGATATTAGCCAGTTCGACAATTTAGATGATTATGTTGAAGCGGTAGCAGAATACAAATATCAAAACAACATGCTATCTGAACAAGAGAAGAACGTAGAGCGGGCAATTGAACAAAGAGTTTCCCGTGAATGGGTTGCTAAAGTTGACAAAGTGCGTAGTGTTGCCCCTGATTTTGACGCGGTTTTTAACAATGTTGCTAACATTGAGTTTGCACCGATGGCACTAGAAGCCGTTGCACAACATCCGAAAGGCGCAGAAATTGCGTATATGTTGGGTAAAAATGTTTCTGATGCTTATCGAATTGCCGCATTACCACCGTATCAACAATTGATGGCGATTGGTGAGGTTGCAGCAAGAGCTAATTTACCAAAAGCCAAAGCGGTATCGTCCGCTCCTGCACCTGTCAAGCCAGTGCAAGGTGGCTCTAGCAATAGCGCACCACCTACCGATATTGA
>NZ_CALETI010000272.1 GCF_937920075.1 uncultured Agitococcus sp. | reverse complement strand
TGCGGTGGTACGATTATTTAACATGGATGCAAGCTTATTAAACCTCGATAATCTTGGCTTATCTGAGCGTGAGCGCAAGCCGATTGATGAAGTTATCTCCCATCCACACGGAATGGTACTGATGGTTGGACCAACAGGCTCAGGTAAATCAACGTCACTAGCCGCTATGATTGATCATCGTAATCGCACATCAAAAGGCCACATTATTACTGTAGAAGACCCAGTTGAATATGTTCATCAATCAAAGATGTCATTAATTACCCATCGTGAAGTAGGCGTAGATACTCACAGTTGGCACCACGCATTAAAAAATACCTTACGCCAAGCACCAGATGTTATTTTGATTGGTGAAATTCGTGATGCTGAAACGATGGAACACGCGATTACTTTTGCGGAAACAGGTCATTTGTGTTTGGGAACCTTACATGCCAACAGCACCAATCAAACCTTAGATCGTATTATTAACTTTTTCCCTGATGAGCGTCGTAATCAATTATTGATGGATTTGTCTGCAAATCTACGAGCGATTATTTCTCAACGTTTGGTGCGTACCGAAGATGGCAAAGGGCGTAAAGCAGCAATTGAGATTTTATTAAATACACAAATGATTTCAGAGTTAATTTTTAAGTCTGAGTTTCATGGTATTAAACCGATTATGGAAAAATCGCGTGAATTGGGGATGCGTACTTTTGACTGGGCGTTATTTGAATTATATAACGAAGGTCATATTTCTTATGAAGAAGCCATTCGTAATGCCGATTCTGCCAATGAATTGCGTTTAAATATTAAATTAAAAAGTAAACGTGGCGAACCTAATACTTTTTCAAGTGCATCATTAAGTTTTGATCGTTCTAGCCCCGAAGAAATGGACGCTAAACGTAAAGAGGAATTAGAACAACAAAAGATTAATCAATGGAAACGTGAAAAAGAATTACAGTCACAATCTGCAACAGGTGTTAAACCTAAATCATATTAAACAAATTGACCATATTTTTTATATGGTCAATTTTTGCTTAAAACATTATAAAAAATGTGGACATTTTTACTAAATAGGCATATTCTCAAAAAGTAAGAAACATTTTGAAATATTTTGTCCCAATAGTTAGGAGCATAATTATGCGTACTTTAGCATTGTGTTTGGCTGTTAGTTCTTTAGCTTTTGCACCAGTGGCAGCAATGGCTGAATCCCCTTGGACTGTAAAAGTTGGCTTTAGTCAGGTTAATCCAAAAAGCGATAATGGTCGTTTGAATAATGCTTTGGATTCAGAAGTAAGTTCAGAAGTAGGTTTTACGCCTTCTATTGAATACAAATTTGCTCCCAATATTGTTGGTGAAGTGTTGCTTGCTATTCCTTTTGAGCATGATGTGAAATTGAACGATGCTGCTGGTGTCAATCAAACTAAAGGGACAAGTTTTAAACATTTACCGCCTACTTTTAGTGCAAAATATTTGTTTACCCCTGATGCGGCGTTTTCTCCTTATGTTGGTGTCGGTTTAAATTACACTTTAGTATTTGATGAAAAATCGGATTTAGGTAAATTAAAAGGCAAAGATAGTTTTGGTGTAGCGGCAAATGTTGGGTTTGAATACCGTATGCCAAACAGTCCTTGGGGCGTTAGTGCTGATTTACGTTATATCAAAATTAAAAGTGATTTAACTTTAGATACTGGTACTGGTGCAACTGACATTGGCACATTAACCGTTGACCCAATGGTTTTAGGTGTAAGTGCCGCTTATCACTTTTAAAATGAATTGTTGTAGGGGTAGGTCTTGTGCCTACCCTATAAATGCCTTGTAAAATCTTTTTGATAATAAGCACTGGCGAGTTGATATAATTGTTGTTGAACGACAGTCCAATGATAGTCTTCTTTAATGCTAAAGCCTACATCGTCAAGAACAATAAAACCTTTATCATGTAAACGTAATAAACTATAAATACCACGCCATAGATTTTTTTCATCATAAATAATATGTTGTTGCTGTAAATGAACAACAATTTTGCGTGGGTCATAAATTTTGACAAACTGTGGTAAAATTACCCGTAAATGCTCATCTAATCGTTGCCAAATTATCTGTTTTTGTGCGGCGTTATATTTGTTCCAATCAATCACTTCGTGGACAAAACGCATACAGCCTCGACAGACACTATCACCAAATACAGTAGAGCAAAGACCCACACAAGGGGTTTTAGGACGCGAATCGGGCATGAGTTTTTAAGTTTAAAAGGTTATTTATGGAATCTATCGTTGTTGCCGCATTATATCAGTTTAAAGCGGTTACTGATCCTGCAAATCTGCAACAGACATTAAAAGACTTGTGTAAAACACAAGAAATTTTAGGAACACTGATTGTGGCTAACGAAGGTATTAACGGTACGGTCTCTGGTAGTCGTCAGGCAATTGATGTCTTACATCAATTTTTATTAGCACAAGGTTTTGACCGTATGGAATACAAAGAATCCTTTGCACCTGAACATACCTTTCGCAAATTAAAAATTAAACTTAAAAAAGAAATTGTTACTTTGGGGGTGCATGTTGATCCGCGTGACCATGTAGGCACGTATTTAGAGCCTGAGCAATGGCACGAATTTATTCAGCAAGATGATGTGATTATTATTGATACCCGTAATGATTATGAATATGTGACAGGTACATTTGAGGGCGCAATTGATCCGCAAACAAAGAGTTTTGGTGAGTTTCCGCAATATATTCAAGAGCATTTAAAAGCGGCTAAAGACAAAAAAATTGCGATGTTTTGTACGGGTGGTATTCGTTGTGAGAAATCCACGAGTTATTTATTGCAAGAAGGTTTTAAAGAGGTTTATCACCTTAAAGGTGGTATTTTAAATTATTTGGCACACATTCCAGATGAGCAAAGTTTGTGGAAAGGTGAGTGTTTTGTCTTTGATCGTCGTGTAGGTGTGGGGCATGGTGTTAATTTAGGTGATACCGCCATGTGTTTTGGTTGTGGTCATCCGTTGTTTGCAGGCGATACCGATAGCCCAAAATATGAAGAAGGCGTGAGTTGCCCTCATTGTTATGACCATACAACAGAAGAACAAAAGGCACGTTTTAGAATGCGCCAAAGTCAGCATGTATTAAAACGTATGGTTAAAGAGTAAGAAGTCTTTAGCGATTCGGATATAGCAAGGTTTTTGTTAATGTGGTTTCGACTCCGCTCAACCACCGCTCTGTTCCCTGAGCGGAGTCGAAGGGTTTAGATTTAAGGCGTTTGTGGCGCATTAAATAATAAATATAACTCTGTCAGTACTTCAGGAATTTCGCGGGCAAATTGTTGTAATAACTTGCGATTTTTGCGAATTTTATTTAATTCAGGGTCTTCAATTAAGCCACTAATGCTAACAATTGGTAATGTTAGCTCAATCACCAAGTCTTCATTTTTGGCATACCATGCTTCTTCATTGCAAAACATGCCTTCCATAAAGCCAACACACCAATCAGTTAAATCATTGTCATCGTCCAAGCTAACAACTAAATCACACGGCAAACGTAAAGTTTGCTCATGATATAGTAAAGCATGAATACTTTTTTGCCATGCTTCCAAATCGGCAATCCATTCTTGTGGTACTTGGCCTTCGAACAATGCATCTAACCAAACTGATTTTTCGGTGTTTGGGCCGACGGTAATCGCACATAAAAAACCATGTGTGCCACAAAAGTTTAAGCCATGTTCATTGTCTTCACTATCAAAATAGTCTTCTAAGTTTGTTAGGGTTTCTTCAGAAAGAGCGTATTGTTCATGCATAAGAATATTCCAATAAAAAAGCCTCTAATTTTATGGTCTAAGATTAGAGGCTTTTTAACAGAATAGCGAGTATTTTAGTTGGTAGAACTAGATTCTAACCATTTTTTGACGCGTACCGCATCACCGATACGCGTGTATTTGCCCCAAGAGTCCATCAACACCATAACAACAGGTGTCGATTTGATTTTGGCTTGCATCACCAAACATTTGCCTGCTTCATTAATAAAGCCTGTTTTAGAAACGCCAATCTCCCAATCAGGATTTTTAACTAATGCATTGGTGTTATTAAATTGTTGTACTGAGTCTTTGATAGCAACGGCATGACCACCTGTGGTGGAAAAACGACGAATTAATGGGTAAGTATTAGATGTTTTAACAAGTGCCACTAAATCTTTAGGTGACGCAACATTATTGCTACTTAAACCTGTACCATCTTCAAAGCGTGTTTGTGTCATGCCTAAAGCTGCTGCTTTACGGTTCATCGCAGCAACAGCCGCATTAACACCACCAGGATAAGTACGTGCTAAAGCATGAGCAGCGCGATTTTCAGAAGACATCAAGGCCAATAATAATAATTCTGCACGAGATAACACTGTACCAACACTTAAGCGAGAACTAGTATTGCGCATTCTATCAATATCTTCTTCGCTAATGGTAATTGCTTCATCTAAAGGCAATTTGGCATCCAAAACCACCATCGCGGTCATTAATTTAGTAATAGACGCAATTGGCACTGCTTGATTAGTGTTTTTAGCATAAAGCACTTCACCTGTGACAGCATTCATCACTAATGCTGCTTTAGACTCTAAATTCAGGCTTTGGGCAATATCATTGCTTTGTTCAATCACAGGTTTACTGATTTGATTAGCTGCAATCGCGGCAGTGCTAGCAGTTGCCGCAGCAACCACAACAGGACGAGCTGCATATTTGGCAGCTTTGGCGACGCGACCTGTACGAGAAACTTGAGCTAAACGCTCACGAGTACGTTCTTTACGTTCTGCTAAACGTTCTTTTTGGCGTTCTGCTTGTTTTTTTTCGGCTAAACGAAGCTCTTTAGCATTTTTTTCTTTCGCAGCTAAACGAGCTTCTTTAGCTTTGACTTTTGCTGATTTTTTATCTGCTAAATCAGTCGTTTTTTTGTTTTTAGTGGCGTTTTTTGCGAGCTTTTTGTCTTTATCAGCTTTTTTAGCACTAACTTTGCTATCGGTCTTTTTATCTTTATTTTTGGCAGCTTTGTCGGCTGAGGCTTTTTTATCGTTCTTAGCCACTTTAACCTTAGCTGGAGTTTGTTCTTTAGCATTAGTTTGTTGAATAGGCGCAACGGCCAACATCAAACCTAACACTAAAGAAGGTAATAACGCCAATTTAAACTTCATCATAATATATGACCCATGTTTATAAAAACAAAAAACATACTCGTCACTAGAGAGTAGTGAAAAATTTAATTTAATTAAAAAATAGGATTTAAAATCCTATTGATTAAATGTCCTGAAAGTTTATTGCTATTGAGCGGCAGTCATGATTGATAAGCTGCGTCTTAGCGTTTCACATCAGACACATCCTATTGTTTGATGAGATTAATACATAAATTTGCCATAAAACCGATTTATGCTATTTCACAATACTTTAAGCATGAACTACTTAATGTAATATGCAAAGAGCGTGACAGCTAAACACAAGATTTTGTAACAAATTAATTAGCTATTGATATAAGCATAGACCAATTTAGGTAATATTCAATGTTTCGTGCATGACTTCTGAACTAAATGTTTTATACCAATTTATAAAAAAATATTGTGTTTATTGTAAGACAAAAACTGTCGAAATTATAGACAGAAAATGTGATATAAGCCACTTTTTGTTAAGAAATTGGCTGAGAGTTTTTGCTATATCTGTCTAAAGCACTACTAATATTTCATCTTCTTCAAGATTCTATTATTTTACTTATTTTATCTGCATTTTTTATTGTGATATAAGTCGTAAAGCATTAATCTTATTATAATAAATGATATCTAAAAACCGATGGGGTGATATTTTGATTAGAGTCTTAGTGGTTGATGATCACGAGGTTATCCGTATAGGGTTAAAGGGAACCTTAAAAGATATTAAAGATATATTAGTTGTGGGCGAAGCCAAAACAGGTGAGGAAGCTGTAAAAATAATTCCTTTATTGCATCCTAATGTTGTTTTGATGGATGTACAAATGCCAGGTATGGGCGGTATTGAGGCGACGCGCAAAATTGTCAAACAGTATGAAAACAGTAAAATATTGGCATTATCTGCGCATGATGAAGAGCCATTTTTATCGAATATTTTAGCGGCAGGTGCTTTGGGTTATGTGACAAAAGGTGCATTACTAGACGAAATGATTGAGGCCATACATCAGGTAGCGGCAGGTCAGCGATATTTTGGTAAAGATATTGCCTCACGGGTAGCGAGTAACTTATTAGATAAAAAAACATCTCCTTTTGCTTTGTTATCTCCGCGTGAAAGGCAAATGGCAGAAATGGTCGTAAATGGCCAAACTAATCAAGATATTGCGGATACTATGAGTGTTGCGCCTACAACATTAAGTACTTATAGAGCACGTATTTATGAAAAATTAGATGTTGAAAATGATGTGCAATTGACGCATTTAGCCTTACGTTTTGGTGTGTTTAAAAAAGATTAAACGAATGACTGAATCCAAACTTCAACATATTTTGGCCAATCTGCCACACCTCTCAGGTGTTTATAAGATGTTAGGAGCACAAGGAGAAGTGTTATATGTTGGTAAAGCTAAATCGTTAAAAAATCGTGTTAGCTCTTATTTCCAAAAAAATATCACTCATCCAAAAACTCAAGCATTAGTCGCCAAAATTTGTGATATAGAATTAACGATTACTCATAGCGAAGTTGAAGCCTTATTACTTGAACAAAATTTAATTAAAACCTTAAAACCACCATTTAATATATTACTCAAAGACGATAAGTCATATCCTTATATTGTTATTACGGCCAAAGAAGATTTTCCACAAATTAGTATTCAGCGTGGTAAAAAGAATATTGTGCAAGGGGCGCGTGTTTTTGGCCCTTATCCCAGTGCTCAATCGGTACATGAAGCTTTACTCTTATTACAACGCTTATTTCAGGTGCGGCAATGTGATGACAGTACATTTAAGCATCGTGATCGACCGTGTATGCAATATCAAATTAAGCGTTGTCGTGCACCTTGTGTCGGATTGATTAGTCAACCAGATTATCAGCAGGATGTAGACAGCACGATTCGTTTTTTAGAAGGAAAAAATACCGAGTTACAACAGCAAATTGCTCAACAAATGGAACAAGCTTCTTTAGCCTTAAATTTTGAAGCGGCGGCTATCTATCGTGATCAGTTGCTTAACTTACGCCAAATTCAAACCCAGCAAGCAGTTTATGGTGAACAAGGCGAAGCTGATGTATTTGCTTTGGTGATTGAGCAGGGCTTAGCAGCCATTCAAGTTTTATATGTGCGTGGTGGTCGTGTATTAGGTAGTAAGAATTATTTTTTAACGTCTACAGAGTCTGAGTCTTCAACCATTATGATGGAGTTTTTGAGTGGTTTTTATTGGCAACAAGAACGGGATATTCCCCAAGAAATTATTATCAACTGTGCTGTACAAGATGAGCAAACTCAATCATTAAAACAAGCGTTGTTTAGTAGTTATCAACGAAAAGTACACATTAAATCGCGTGTCAAAGAACATCGTGCAGCATGGTTACATTTAGCAGAATTAAATGCTAAAGAAGCCATTAAAAGCCATTTGCAAACCAAAATGCAAGTCACAGCACGCCTACAAGCGTTACAGAAAAGTCTGCAATTGGCCAATATTCCACAGCGTATCGAATGTTTTGATATTAGCCATTTACAAGGCGAGGCAACGGTTGCTTCTTGTGTGGTGTATGATTTACAAGGTGCAAAGCGCAAAGATTATCGACATTTCTTAATTAAAAATATTCAGGCAGGGGATGATTATGCGGCAATGGAGCAAGCAATTCAGCAACGTTTTAAGAAAGTAAATGCAGAAAGTGTATTACCTGATTTATTGTTGATTGATGGTGGCAAAGGGCAGTTGGATAAAACACAACAAGCATTAATACAACTGGCTTTAGCTGAACAAATTACTACCATTGCGATTTCTAAAGGTGAAGGGCGTAAAGCAGGATTAGAAACCATACATTTTACTACGGGGCAAACCTTACAATTAGCTAGCGATGATATAGCCTTTCATTTATTACAATTTATTAGAGATGAAGCTCATCGTTTTGCTATTACTAAACACCGTGCTAAACGAGATAAAGCACGACAAAGCTCTCCCTTAGAGGCCATTCCCAATTTAGGTGCTAAACGTCGCCGAGCTTTATTACAGCATTTTGGCGGTTTACAAGGCGTCATTAATGCCAGTCAGCAGCAGTTGGCACAGGTGGAAGGGATTGGGTTAAACTTGGCACAAATAATTTATGATATACTGCATGGCTAATGGGATTGAACAAATCAATTTTCGGTCATGATGGCATTTGATCACACAAAGTTGTTTAGTTCTATCGTCAATGTAGCAACAATAGGGGTGACTTTTGGCTAATAAAAAATTATGGAATGTGCCTAATATCCTGACTTTAATGCGGGTAGTGTTGATTCCAGTATTGGTATTATTGGCTTATCTTCCCAGTTTTTCATGGCAAAATTGGCTAATTTCGGGCATTTTTTTGTTGGCAGCCATTACCGATTGGTTTGATGGATATTTGGCTCGTGCCTTAAATCAAACCTCTGCTTTTGGACGTTTTTTAGATCCTGTCGCCGATAAATTGATGGTTGCCGCCGCTTTAGTGGTTTTGGTGCAAGATTATCCACACATTTATATGGTCATTCCTGCTATTGTCATTATTTCGAGAGAAATTACTATTTCTGCTTTACGAGAATGGATGGCGGAATTAGGTAAACGTGCCAATGTTGCGGTTTCCCAAATTGGTAAATGGAAAACTACTGCCCAAATGGCATCAATTACGATTTTATTGGTTAAAGACCCCATGCTAAATTATTTGGGTTTTGCCTTATTGTATATTGCAGTGATTTTGACGATTTGGTCGATGTTGATTTATTTAAAAGCAGCATGGCCAGATTTGAGTGAAGCAGATTAATCACTCATTGTGAAGAAAATGGATTTGAAAATGTTTGTTTTCTAAGCTTTTTTGGTTTTTTGGGTAAAAAGTAGGCGAGCGAAAGGGAAATATAAAAAACCTGCTTGACGTGACCTAAAAAATACATAAAATAGCGATCCACAAACGCGGGAATAGCTCAGTTGGTAGAGCATAACCTTGCCAAGGTTAGGGTCGCGAGTTCGAGTCTCGTTTCCCGCTCCAAGTTTTGAAAAGCCGACTTTTTAGTCGGCTTTTTGTTTTGGACTAAATTTTTAGTCTTACAAAGCGATACGGCATATAATAGTAAGCTTACATGTAGTGAATGTTTTTAAAGAGATTCATTAAATAAGATAAGCATCTTGTAATTGTCTGATGGTAGACGACGGAGATAACACATGATTACGGGCAGTTTAGTGGCACTTGTTACGCCAATGCACAACAATGGTGATGTCGATTGGTCAGCCCTGAAGTCATTAGTTGAATGGCATGTTGCTCAAGGTACACACGGTATCGTAGCAGTCGGCACAACTGGTGAATCAGCGACTTTAGATGTTGAAGAACATTGCGCAGTGATAAAATGTGTTGTTGAAACTGTTAATAAACGTATTCCTGTGATTGCAGGTACGGGTGCAAATTCTACGCGTGAGGCAATTGAATTAACTCGCTCTGCAAAACAAGCGGGTGCGGATGCCTGTTTATTGGTCACGCCATATTACAATAAACCCACACAAGAAGGCTTATATCAGCACTATAAAGCCGTTGCTGAGGCAGTCGATATTCCCCAAATTTTATATAATGTGCCAGGCCGTACCGGTGTTGATATGTCTAATGCGACAGTGGCACGTTTGGCGGGTACACCTAATATTATCGGCATTAAAGATGCAACAGGTAATTTAGAGCGTGGCCAAGAGTTATTAAACTTGGTTGGCGACAAAATGGCTGTGTATTCGGGTGATGATGCGACGGCTTATCAATTAATTTTGATGGGTGCGAAGGGCAACATCTCGGTGACAGCAAATGTTGCACCAAAAGCAATGAGCGACGTATGTGAGGCAGCATTGGCAGGTAATGCCCAAGCGGCGGCTGATTTAAATGCACCATTAGTTGCTTTGCATAAAGATTTATTTGTTGAGTCTAATCCTATTCCCGTAAAGTGGGCATTGTTTGCAATGGGGCGTATTGAATTAGGTATCCGTTTGCCATTAACGGTATTAGCCGACTCATGCCAACCTGTTGTACGTGCTGCTTTACAAAAAGCAGGTATTTAATATGCGTTTATGGTTGTCTGGTTTTGGTTTGGTGTTGTTGAGTGGTTGTTCATTATTTCCAGATCGCTCATTAGATTATTTGCAGGCGCAAAGTATTCAGCCATTACCTACTGACAACCAAACGCGTAGTATTAAACCTTTATATCAAATTCCTGTAGTCACTACACCTGCTGAGCAAGCGGCTCAGATTGTACAGGGTAAAGGTCGTAAACAGGAGTTTGTTGCACCAAGCCCTAAGCCTTTGGTGGTCACTGAATCTGAACAAACAGTGTCTAAAACACAAATTATTGTTGAGCAAAAACCAAGTTTGGCTTTTGATGGCAATCAGCACCCTGTTTTGATGATAACAGGTGAGCAGTTAAAGCTTTGGGAGCAATTGGGTCAGGCAATTAATGCCGCTAAGGTAAAAATTACTGACAGAAATCAAAGTTCTGGTCTATATTTTATTGAACTCAGTCAAACAAATAACAAGAAAGAGGCTTATTTGTTGAAACTAACCTCAACAGCCGCTAAAACGGTTGTTTCCCTGCAAAAAGATGAAGATACTTTAGCAGATAGTGTGTTAAGTCAGCAGATTTTGACCGAGTTAATCAAACATTGGCCAAGTTAAGTTTTATATTTATTAGTCATTTAGGCTAATAATAAGTATCACTATAGATATGTAGAGAATTTTCGATGGAAAAGCGTGAATTATTATATACAGGTAAAGCTAAGTCTGTGTATACCACTGATAATCCTGATTATTTAGTTTTAGTGTTTCGTGATGACACTTCTGCTTTTGATGGTAAAAAAGTTGAGCAATTGGCGCGTAAAGGCCGTGTTAATAACACTTTTAATGCCTTTATTATGCAAAAATTGGCTGAAGCGGGCATTGAAACCCACTTCGAGAAATTAATTACGCCTAATGAGGTGTTGGTTAAACGTTTAACCATGATTCCTGTTGAATGTGTTGTGCGAAACTATGCGGCGGGTAGCTTGTGCCGTCGTTTAGGGGTAACCGAAGGTTTGGAATTAAATCCACCAACTTTTGAATTGTTCTTAAAGAATGATGCATTGGGCGATCCAATGATTAACGAAAGCCACGTTCGCTCTTTTGCTTGGGCAACTGAAGCACAATTAGCTCGTATGAAAGAGTTATCTTTTGCGGTGAATGATGTTTTAAAAGGATTATTTGCTGAAGGTAATATGTTGTTAGTTGATTTCAAATTAGAGTTTGGTGTGTTCCATGATCGCATCGTTTTGGGTGATGAATTTTCACCTGATGGTTGTCGTTTATGGGATAAAGAAACACGCAAAAAATTAGATAAAGACCGTTTCCGTCAAGGTTTGGGCGAAGTGGTCGAGGCTTATGAAGAAGTCGGTCGCCGTTTAGGCATTAACTTTGAATAATTAATGGAGTAAATATAATGAAAGGTTTAGCTAAATTAGCTGTTGTTACTTGTTTGGTATCAACACTAAGTGGTTGCTTTTTAACTAAAGTAGTGACCATGCCAATGCGTGTTGTAGGGGCAACAACGAGTATGGTTGGTGCAGTAGTGTCTGTTGTGCCTGTTGCAGGCAATAAAGTGGACGCAGCATTAGAAAAAGCAGATGCTGCAATTGATACGGCTGCCGATACAGTAGATGATGTTCCTTTATAAATATTCTTTTTCTTGAAAGTTGGGAAAAATATCTATATATTACATCGCCTTACGGAGAGGTGGCAGAGTGGTTGAATGCACCGGACTCGAAATTCGGCATAGGGGTTATACTCCTATCAAGGGTTCAAATCCCTTTCTCTCCGCCAGATAAATAAAAAAGCCCATGATTTTTCATGGGCTTTTTTATTTATTTTTGATAGACGATTAAACACACGGCGTTACATAACACCGTGTGTTTAGCAGCGTACTAGCCTAGCTCTTGTTGCTTTTTCTGAGCAAGCATAAAAGCACTGACAATTTCAGTGCCTGTTGTAGGCTTGGCGTCAGGAATAAAAGCAGCAATAAATTCACCGACTGTGTACCATGTACTGCTGACAGGTAAGCTAATAGCAGCAGAAGCATCTTCACTATTTGCAATAACCTCCACAACTGGCTCAGCAACAGTAGTGTCAACTAAAACTTCCGTGATAGTTGTTGTTTCTTCGGCAACAGGAGGAGTAGCTTCTGTTTGAGCAATGGCAGCAGCGATTTCTTGCTGTTTCTTTTGTGCAACCATAAATGCACTAACAACTTCCGCGCCAGTAATTGCCTTAACCTCTGGGGTAAATGCAGCAATAAACTCACCAACAGTACGCCAAGTTGCTTCTGGCATTACAGCAGGTGTAGCTTGCGTTTTTTGAGCCTGTTCTGCTGCTAAAGCAGCGAGTTCAATGGCTAAACGTTCAGCGGCTTCCTTGGCTGCTTGCTCGGCAACTAAACGCTCTGCTTCTTCGCGTGCAGCACGTTCAGCAGCCTCACGCTCACGGCGACGACGCTCACGAGGATCATTTGCCGCGCGAGTAGGGGCTGCTTCAATAACAGTTGTCTCAATGACTGGTGCAACAACTTCTTCAGCTTTTACCGTTGCTTCAGGTGTTATTACTTCGCTATCAACATGAGTCACTGTTGTTTGGGCTGTATTTTCTGCAACAGCTTCAGGAGCCTCGTTGCTAGTCTCTACGGCTGCTTCTGGTAGAGCCACTTCTACAGTTGCTTCACTCGCAATCACAATTTCTTGAGAGCTAACAGGCTCAACAACGACTGGCATGTCATCGCTAGCAGTGACTAACTCAGCCGTAATTGGTTCAAAAGCAACTGGCGCAACATTGCTGTCTGGCACAGTAGCATCAAAGGTGGTCTCAGATAAAACTTGAGCATCACGTTCACGTGGTGGACGTTGACGACGATTAAAGCCATGACCACTTGGACGTTCACGACGTGGACGACGTTGTTCTTCTTGCTCAGCAATAGGTGCAACAGGGGCATCAATCGCTAACGCAGCAGAATTAACCTCTAAAGCATCAGCACGATTAGTACGGTTTTCACGTTGAGGGCGTTCACGTTGAGGACGTGGCTCACGTACTGGTGGTGTAATTGGTTCAACCACTTCTGTATGGCGTACTTGACGTGGTGAAACATTGACATGATGTTCTGAACGGAAGTCTTGCTCTACACGTTGAGGACGTTCACGTTGAGGGCGTGGTTCGCGAATAGGTGCTGGAGTTGCTTCGATCTCGACACGTGTTTGGCGTGTTGGTGCAACGTCACGATTTTCCATACGGAACTCAGGTTCGGCACGATTAGTACGGTTTTCACGTTGAGGACGTTGAGGACGAGCATTGTCGTTAGGAACAAAGTTTTCACTGTTGTTATAACTTGGTGCAGGACGAGAAACGGCTAATTTGCTATCAATCTCGTTAGCCAATTCACTTACACCACTAAATAAATTAGCATGCCATGCAAAGAAACCAGTTTTGGACTCTTCTTTTTCTTGGCGTGTAATCACTTGTGTTGGTGTTGTGGCACGTGGTACAGGTGCTTGAGTTTCAGGTTGTACCATTTTTACCGCAGCTTCTTGACGGCGAGTTTGAATCTTCTCTTCAGTATTATATAAGCCATTATCTTCTAAAACAGGACGGAAATTTTCGACTTGTTGGAAAGAGGCTGGCGCTTCATAATCTTCATCACTATGGTCATCACGCAAACGTGACACATCATAATGGGGTGTTTCTAAGTGTGGATTTGGCAGAATAATAATTCGCACACCACTACGAGCCTCTAAAGCACTAATCGCTGCACGTTTTTCATTTAATAAGAAAGTGGCAACCGTCACAGGTACTTGTGCATGAATTTCGGCACTACGATCTTTTAACACTTCTTCTTCAATGACGCGCATGATGGATAAGGCTAAAGAGCGTACGTCACGAATTACGCCAGTTCCATTACAACGTGGACAAACTAAACCAGTGGTTTCTTCTAAAGAAGGGCGCAAACGTTGACGAGATAACTCTAATAAACCAAAACGTGAAATACGACCCACTTGTACACGCGCTCTGTCCATCGCTAAAGCATCACGTAATTTGTCTTCAACCATACGCTGATGTTTTGGTGGTGTCATGTCAATAAAGTCAATGACAATTAAACCGCCAATATCACGCAAACGTAATTGACGGGCAATTTCTTCGGCTGCTTCAAGGTTGGTGTTTAACGCGGTTTCTTCAATATCACCGCCTTTGGTAGAGCGTGAAGAGTTGATATCAATCGACACTAAAGCTTCGGTTGGGTCAATAACAATAGAACCACCAGAAGGTAATTTCACTTCACGTTGATAAGCGGTTTCGATTTGGCTTTCAATTTGATAGCGATTAAACAACGGCACAGTATCGCGATATAGTTTAATTTTGTTTTGGAAGTGAGGCATCACTTGACGAACAAAATCAATCGCTTGATTATAAGCAGCTTCGCTATCAATCAAAACTTCATCAATATCATCACGTAAATAATCACGAATCGCACGAATAATGACATTAGATTCTTGATAAATTAAGAACGGTGCTGGACTTTGTTCGGCAGCTTGGCTAATCGATTTCCATAACGTTAATAAATAGTCTAAGTCCCATTGTAATTCTTCAGGACTACGGCCTAGACCAGCGGTACGAACAATCACGCCCATATCATTAGGAATCGTAATCGAGTTTAAGGCTTCTTTGAGCTCTTCGCGCTCTTCACCTTCAATACGGCGAGAAATGCCACCAGCACGCGGATTATTGGGCATTAACACCAAATAACGGCCAGCTAAAGAAATAAACGTTGAAAGAGCAGCGCCTTTGTTGCCACGCTCTTCTTTTTCAACTTGTAGAATAATTTCTTGGCCTTCTTGAATCGCATCACGAATGGTTACACGACCAACATCACGTGGTTGGCGATGAAAATATTCACGAGCAATTTCTTTTAATGGTAAAAAGCCATGACGATCCGCACCAAAGTCAACAAAAGCTGCTTCTAAGCTTGGCTCAACGCGGGTTACGCGACCTTTGTAAATGTTAGCTTTCTTTTGGACACGAGAATGATGCTCGAGGTCAAAATCATATAAGCGTTGACCATCAACCAGTGCAACACGCGTTTCTTCGGCGTGTGAGGCATTAATTAACATACGTTTCATGAGTGGTTGTCACCTAATTTTAGTGACACTTTGAGGGTAGGACAGAAACGAGAGGCAAGCTGTGTGCTTGAGAACTTTACTTATTGACTATGTGTCGTCTTAAACGGACTGACAAAATGACTCTCTTGCTAGAAATTTTCTGATAAGCAAGCGCACTGTTAGTCAGTAAAGCTCTTTCAGCTAAGACATAATAGATTTAGTCTTAGTGTAATATGGTCATCACGTTAGTTGGATAAACTACACGTATAAGTATCTCTACGCTTTGGTAGAAAGTACTAAAAAATTCGTTTCTGTTTTCACTACACCACAAAGCGTCTGTGAAATATATATCTTGGTGTGCAATTTGGGGTGCGAGTTCATTTTCGCAATAAAAAGCCCATACAAATTACACTGTTTGCCTATATAATCCGTTCGCCATTGATTTTATTGAGTGCTAACACGCACTATATCTTTCAGTGTGGTTGTTAGCTAAAGCAACGCGAACAGTCGGCAGATGTGACTATATCAGACTCTGCTTAAAGCTCACACTATTTTTATCAGATTAGTTTGTTGTTATTTGTTTGTTGCTCTCTTTTTAAACACTTTCCTATCCAAGTTGATTGTTTTTATGACTGATAGTAATTCTAGCCCTGCCGTTCGATTGATTACCATTACTGAGAATCAAGACGGCCAACGTTTAGACAATTTTTTAATTACCGCGTTAAAAGGCGCACCACGCACCTTAGTGTATCGTATCGTGCGTACGGGAGAGGTGCGTGTAAACAAAGGACGTGTTAAACCTGAATATCGTTTACAAATTGGTGATGTTGTTCGTGTGCCACCTGTACGTTTGGCTGAAAAAGAAGATGTGGTTGTGCCTAGTCAGCAGTTATCCAACTCCTTGGCAAATCGCATTATTTATCGTCAAGATGGCATTATTGTCCTTAATAAACCCTCTGGTTTACCTGTACATGGCGGTAGCGGTGTAGCGTATGGGGCTATTGAAGCCTTACGTGCGATTTATCCACAAACCGAGTTTTTAGAGTTAGTCCATCGTTTAGACCGAGATACATCTGGTTTATTAATGATTTCTGATAAGCGTAGCGTGTTACGTGTTTTGCATGAGCAATTACGTGATGGCAAAATGCAAAAGGTCTATTTAGCTTTATTGGCAGGTAAGCTAAAAGGCGCAAATCATAAAGTCACTGCACCTTTAGATAAAAATAATTTGGCATCAGGTGAGCGTGTCGTGCGTGTATCGCGTGAGGGTAAAGCTGCCGAAACTCATTTTAAAGTGATTGAACGTTTTGAAGATTGTACTTTAGTTGAAGCACGCCCATTAACAGGCCGTACTCACCAAATCCGTGTTCATGCTCAATTTTTAGGTCATCCAATTTTGGGTGACGAAAAGTATTGCTCAAATGAGTTGAACAAAACAGCTAAGGACAAATGGGGCTTAAATCGTTTATTTTTACATGCGCAAGAGGTCAGTTTGCAATTGCCCAATCAAGAAAAGCCTTTGCAATTAAACTGTCCTTTAGCCCCCGAATTAGTTCAAGTGCTTGAGAAATTACGAAATGCCCGCGTATAAGCTTGCTATTTTTGATTGGGATGGAACATTAATGGATTCTGTGGCACATATTGTTGACAGTATGCAGCAAGCCGCACAAGTGTTAGGTGAACCTGTGCCAAGTGTGTCAGCCGTTCGTCATATTATTGGTTTAGGCTTGCCCGAAGCAATTGCCTTATTATTTCCTCATGCCTCATTGAACACGCGAGAAGAAATTCGCCAACAGTATGCTAAACATTTTTTAGCCCATAGTGCCAGTAAAAGTGAATTGTTTACAGGGGCACAGTCTTTGCTAGATCAATTGCAGCAACAAGGTTATTTGTTGGCAATTGCCACTGGTAAAAGTCGATTGGGCTTGGATAGAGTGTTGGCGCAAACAGGTATTGGTCATTATTTTGTTGCCACACGTTGTGCTGATGAAACCGCATCAAAGCCTGATCCGTTAATGTTGCGCCAGTTATTAGCGTATACAGGCAGCAGCGCCGAACAAAGTGTGATGATTGGTGATACCAGTTATGATATGGCAATGGCTCAAGCCCTAGACATGCCAAGGATTGCTGTGTCCTATGGTGTGCATAGTAAAGATATGTTACAAGGCTATCAGCCGTTGGCAATAGTCGATAGTATTTATCAGTTACAAGATTATCTCATTTAGGATTGAAAGAATATGAGTGAAAATAATGGTCGTGAATGGCAATTGCTAGAAAAAGTTGCTTTAGCTTCGATTGATGAGCAACGCAAAGCTCGTCGATGGGGCATTGTTTTTAAATTATTAACTTTTGCTTATTTAGTCGTTATTTTGGTAATGGTAACATCAGGCGACAAGCATGGTGGCAAGACCACAGAGTCAAGCACAGATCACGTTGCAATTGTAGAGCTAAAAGGTGAAATTGCCGATGGGGCAGATGCCAATGCCGATGATTTAATTGGTAGTTTGACCGATGCCTTTGAAGCTAAAAATAGCAAAGCAGTGGTGTTAAGAGTCAATAGTCCAGGCGGAAGTCCAGTACAGTCAGCCTATGTGTATGATGCGATTCGCCAATTACGTGATAAATATCCTAATAAAAAATTTTATGCAGTGATTACCGATATTGGCGCATCAGGTGCTTATTATATTGCCTCTGCTGCTGACCAAATTTATGTTAGTCCTGCCAGTTTGGTTGGTTCGATTGGTGTGATTATGCCTAATTTTGGTGTGCAAGGTTTAACTCAGAAGTTGGGTATTGAAGACCGTACTATGACCGCAGGTGAGCATAAAGCAATTATGAACCCTATGGCACCAATTACTGCCGAAGAAAAAGCCCATGTGCAAAAAATGCTCAACACCATTCATCAGCAATTTATTACCGCAGTCAAACAAGGTCGTGGTCAACGTTTAAAAGAAGACCCACAAATTTTTTCGGGTTTATTTTGGACAGGTCAACAAGCGGTTGAATTAGGTTTAGCTGACGGTTTTGGTTCGGTAAAAACCATCAATAAATTAGCAGGCACAGATGAGCAAGTTGATTACACTCAAGGTAAAAACCCAATGGATAATTTAATTCGTAAATTGGGTGCAAGCATGGGTGAAACGATTGCAGCTAAGTTAGATTTGGGTAATCGTTTAGAAGTCCGTTAGTTTTTAGCTAAACCCAAAAAGCCTCTTAATTTTTAAGGGGCTTTTTTATGTCTGAATTTTTTAGTACTGATATATTTATAATTTATTTACTTGCCTTTTAATAACCTATTTCGCCAAGCTGGTTAATTTTGGTTAAATAGGTTTTTTTGTATAAAAGTGTTTATAAGGAAAATAAGAATGGCTAATCGTCATCAAATATACATATGGGAAGCTACTCAGGCTGATTTAAGTAAAGGTTTTTATGAATTATCTACAAAAGCAATAAGTTATGTGCGTAAAGAAAAGCAGCCATCTAAAAATTTATTGGCATTTGCAGAAGCACTCCATCAGCATCGAAAAAATGTTGATTATAGTCGTCTCTTTTTTAAAGAGGTGGCCGAACAAATTAAAAACACAACAACCAAAGCCATTATGATTGAGTTTTGGGAAGAAGAGGATTGGAAAAGACCACTGCGTGATTTGGTTAAATTGGCACAAAATTATCAGGTGATAATTGTTGATACTGAAATTACGATGGTTTTTTTTCCTACAGGCGAAATTAAACCTTTTGGGGCAGAGTACGATTGGGAAGAGTTATTAGGTGAGTTAAGTCAAGCTGATAATGCCATCTTGGCTTATAAAGAAAGCAATCTACCCTCTACGCCTACAGCCTATGCAAAATGGATGCGAAATTTATTAGATAAAGAACTTGGGCAATATGGTTTTACGTTAGTTAAAACAGATATCAACGAATCGGTTGATTTACATGAGTCATGGTACTGTCGAGATGTTGAAATAGGTAAACAATATATACATTTTAGACATGGGGGCGAATTTCCAGATTTTGGCTCAGGTGTCAGC
>NZ_CALETI010000271.1 GCF_937920075.1 uncultured Agitococcus sp. | reverse complement strand
TTGGGCATATTTAACTGCAATTAACTCAGGTACAGGCGTAAAAACTTTTGGCAATACTGATGGTGCTGCGCTTTTAAACAGTACTACCTCTGGAGTTAGTCTGTTTGGTACTCCTATGCCAGGTGGTGCAGGTGCTTCGGGTAGTACCAACACGCCTGGTGCTCCGTTTGTGCGAGGTACACATGATTGTCCTGGTGGTGCTGGTACAACTAGTCAATGTAATGGGGAGGTTGGAGCAGGTGGTTCTAGAGGTGCTTATGGTGTTGGCGAGATAGAACTGGCAAACCCAAATAACAACAGAGACTGGGATTTGGCTGGTCGTAACTTGCCTTGGTTTCCTACAACTGGCCAAGCCGCTTTTGTATTAGGTCAAACAACTGATGTAATACCTGCCACAATAACAGTAAGCGTTAATCCTTCGCCTCTAAATAATATGGGTTCTGCTGTCATTGATGGTTTGTTAATTCAGCATCTCAAAATAACAACAAAAGGCTTATAAGGTAATGTTTATGAAAAAATATGTTTTGTTCGCCTTGTTAGGTTTTGCGCAAGTCAGTTTTGCTGAAATGCAAGTCATGACGGAAGAAGATTTGCAAGCGGTTGATGGTCAAGCAGGGGCAGATATTTCTTTGGAAATGCGCCTTAATCAAAATGAAAGTTATAGATTTTTGGATCAGACTGGAGAGGTTTGTGAAAAATTTGAATATTGTCGTTGGGCGTTAAATTTAAATAACCGTAATCATGATGGCACGGTAACAGGCTCTGCAACTGGCCGAAAGCTCTGGCTGGTTTTTAAACAAGTACAAGGCACCATTAAGTTTCAAGAACTAAAATTGGATGGAGCCGATTTGCCTTTTTATTTGGGGGATGTAACAGGTCTTCCTGTGTTAAAAGCAGCCATTCAGCTCGGCTATGATGCTACAAAACCCGTTTTAATTCGTAACTTTGGCTATCAATCATTAGCCATTGAATCAGATACTTGTACAGAAACCAATCTTAACTGTTCTTCAGGAACAGTGAATGTGCCAGGTTATTTAGCCAAAGCCTCTGGTGGTAGTGGTGCAGGGGCTTATGCAAATGGCAAATATACGGCAGCAGGCTTTGACAATGGGCGTGAAGTTGGTTTTACAGGCTTAAGTATTAATACAAACTTGGCTTTACAAGGAACTGTGAAAATTTTTAGTTGTGATGCAAATCATCCACGCTGTTAATAAAAGGTTATCTATATGAAAAACGACAATAATAACCAGCAGCAAAAATACAAAAAGCTATCATTAGCTGTTGCTATTGCGGCAATAGGTACTGTAAATGTTGCTTATGCATTACAAGAAATGACCGATACTGAACTGAGTAGCATTGATGCTCAAGATGGTTTGTATATTAATGCAGAGTATGACAGTGCAACGATTGATCGTGTATATTGGCAAGACAAAGCAGGACAATCTGATAATACAGAAACAACATTAGGCATGTACTTTGATGGAGTTACGTTAACTAAAACAGGGGCAACACATAGTACAAGTGCTTCTCATACAGGCAATCTTCATACCACTATTAATTTAGATATTGGCTCAAGTGGCGCATCAACAGGCGTGGCATTACAAGCAGCACTGTATTTTGGCACACTCAAAGCCAATAGTTTAAAAATTTGTGATGCAACAGGCTCTACCTGTGGTAGTACCTACGGCAGCTTTGCGGTTCAATCGCAAGAGGATGTGATTTTTAATTTAACCACAAAAGACGGTTTTTTTAATAAAAACGCTTTGATGAATGTAGATTTGGGATTAAAAAATCTTAATATTTATTTAACG
>NZ_CALETI010000270.1 GCF_937920075.1 uncultured Agitococcus sp. | reverse complement strand
GACTTTATGTTTTTGGCTAAGAGATTTGGCAAATTCCCAGCTCCGAATGGCTGGCCCAGCCATGGCTTTACCTACGACATTAGATGTATAAATGAGAATTGTTGCCATCACACGACCTGCTGGAAAAGGAATAAATGGTTAGAGAGTAAAAGAGCTCACTTTTTTTGCCAAATTTTTTCTGCTACTCAACTTGATATTGAGCGCGCAGTCTCAGTGAACCATGTCCGGTTTCATAAATTTTGGCTATCTCTTGTTTGGTTGCATGAATCTCCCCATAAGTTGGAAAATCTGGGCCTTTTACATGTTTCAGTAATCCCTCGATTTCAGTCTCAGGTTTGTCAATTAAGGCAAGACAAGCGTCAATAATTTCTCCTAAATTATGCGGTGGAATTGAAGTCGCCATTCCAACAGCAATTCCTTGAGAGCCATTGACTAATAAATTGGGAATACGCGTTGGTAACACCGCAGGAATTAATTCACTGCCATCATAGTTGGGCAACCAATCTACGGTTTCTTTTTCGAGGTCAGCCAACAAATCATGCGCCAAACGGGTCATACGCACTTCGGTATAACGCATCGCAGCAGGCGCATCACCATCTACCGAACCGAAGTTACCTTGACCATCAACCAATAAATAACGCAAGCTAAATGGCTGTGCCATACGCACAATGGTGTCATACACCGCCGTATCACCATGAGGGTGATATTTACCGATGACATCACCGACAACACGAGCGGATTTTTTATAGGATTTATTCCAGTCGTTACCAAGTTCGTGCATCGCAAATAACACACGACGATGAACAGGCTTTAAGCCATCACGCACATCGGGCAAAGCGCGGCCAACAATAACGCTCATGGCATAATCTAAATAGGATTGGCGTAATTCGTCTTCAATATTGACAGGGACGATTTCTGGGGCAAATTCTGTCATGCGTGTTCTCGACGGGCATAAAAAGGGAGTTTAAATAATGATTGTTAAGTATCCTTATCAAGCCGAACAATATACCATAAAAGCAGGTTTTTCGCATTTTTTAATAAAGAATCGCTTATACTGCGCGACAAATTATTGCCCTTTTGAGAGCTTTTAACATGAGTAACACGCCACTGAATGTTGACCCCAGTGAAATTGCTAAATTTGAAGCTTTAGCCGCCAAATGGTGGGATATGAATTCCGAATTTAGACCCTTACATCAAATTAATCCTTTACGTTTAAACTGGATTGATGAACGTGTGCAATTGGCAGGCAAACGCGTTTTAGATGTGGGTTGTGGTGGGGGAATTTTGGCCGAATCTATGGCTAAACGTGGTGCAGAAGTCTTGGGTATTGATATGGGTGCAGCACCTTTATCAGTAGCTACCTTACATGCTCAGCAACAACAAGTTACCAATATTAGCTATCGCCAAGTGCCTGTTGAGCAGCTCGCCGAAGAACAGCCACATAGTTTTGATGTGGTGACTTGTATGGAAATGCTCGAACACGTGCCAGACCCTGCGTCGATTATTGCCGCCTGTCAGCGATTAGTAAAACCCAATGGTCATGTGTTTTTTTCTACCATTAACCGCAATCCCAAATCGTATGTATTTGCCATTGTTGGTGCAGAATATGTATTAAGACTATTGCCCAAAGGCACACACGATTATCAAAAATTTATTCGTCCTTCGGAATTAGCGACATGGATTAGAGCCGCCAAGTTAAATCTTAAAGAAAGCATTGGCCTACATTACAACCCTATTACCAAATATTACTGGCTTGCGCCTAATGTTGATGTTAATTATATGGTTTATACCCGAGCGTAATTATGATAGAAAATCTGCAAGCTGTATTATTTGATTTAGATGGCACGTTAATTGATACTGCCCCTGATTTTGTGCGTATTGTCAACAACTTACGTGCACAACACCAATTAGCTCCACTGCCCCATGATGATATTCGCGCTGCTGTTTCCGCAGGAGCACGCGCCATGATTAAAGTGGGTTTTCCACATTACGAACTAGAATCGCCCGAATTTTTAGCCTTACGCCAACAACTCCTTGATGATTATTATGGCGATATTTGCCAAGATAGCCGTGTTTTTGAGGGTTTAGACAGTTTATTAACGCAATTTGAAAAAAAACAAATTCCGTGGGGGATTGTGACCAACAAACCTAGACATTTAAGCGAAGCCTTATTATCTGCACTAAACTTAACAGAACGTTGTGCAGTATTGGTTTGCCCTGATGATGTCAAAAACACTAAGCCTGACCCCGAACCGATGTATTTAGCGTGTCAAAAGTTGGCAGTTAAAACTGAACAAACCATCTATATAGGCGATCATCTTCGCGATATTCAAGCAGGCAAAAATGCCAACATGACCACTATTGCTGTTGGCTTTGGTTATATTGTTGAGGGTGAAAAAATTGAAGATTGGCAAGCCGACTATAGTGTTGCAACCGTTGCCGAATTAGTAGATTTATTTAAATTAGGAGAATAATTATGCTGACCATTGAAGAAATGCGTTCTTATCAAGCTACAAACGATTTATTAAAAGATAAAGTAATTTTGGTGACAGGTGCAAGTGATGGCATTGGTCGAGTGGCTGCTAAAGTTTATGCTAAGCATGGCGCAACAGTGATTTTATTAGGCCGTGACCTTAAAAAACTTGAATACGTTTACGATGAAATTGAGGCTGATGGTGGCGCACAACCTGCCATTATTCCGATGAACTTTAGCTCTGCTATTCCCACAGAATATGAGCAATTAGCCATTAATATTGAACAAGAATTTGGTCGTTTAGATGGCATTTTACACAGTGCTGGCATTTTGGGCGATTTAACACCGCTCGAAATGTATGACCCAAATACTTGGGACGAAGTGATGAAGGTAAACTTGCGCGCGCCATTTATGTTAACCCAACATTTGTTGCCGTTATTAAAACGTGCGCCCGAAGCATCGGTTATTTTTATGAGTAGCAGTGTTGGCCGCAAAGCCCGCGCTTTTTGGGGAGCGTATGCCGTTGCTAAAGCTGGCATCGAAAATTTAACTGTGTTATTTGCCGATGAATTAGCTAACACCTCTAAAGTTCGGGTTAATTGCATTAATCCTCAAGGCACTCGTACGGCAATGCGCGCCAAAGCGTATCCTGCGGAAGACCCAAGCCAAGTACCACCTGCCGAACAAATTATGCCGCTGTTTTTGTTTTTAATGGGGGCAGAAAGTGTGGGTGTTAATGGTAAATCGTTTGATGCCAGAGATAAATAAAGGTTTGATAAAAAAACCCTGCATTTGCAGGGTTTCTTTTAATACTTGGCTTACTTAGCCATATAATCAACAGCAGCTTTAATTTCCTCATCAGGACAAGCAGCACAACCACCTTTTGCAGGCATAGAATTAAAGCCTTTGATAGCATGATCATATAATGTAGCCATACCTTTAGCTTTACGTGGTGCCCAATCGGCTGTGCCATATTTAGGCGCACCCATCACCCCTGCACCATGACACCCTGCACAAACTGCGGTATAAACTTGCTCACCAGAACGAGGTTCACCACCAGCAGGAGCTGCCGCAGCAGCAACAGGTGCTTTAACCGAACATTCTTTGCCTTGTACACACACGCTACCATAAGGTTTAATGCGTTCAATCACTGCCGATTGGTCTTCTTTTGCATAAGTATTAAAAGAACAGCTTAAGCCAACTAACGCTGCTAACAAAGCTAATTTTTTCACAGAAAGCCTCACAAAAGCATAACAATTAAAATTTGCGCGCAAGTATAACCGCAAAACTCATAAGGACAAAGTATTCCCTGCAATGACATCAAAATTATTTAGCTCAAATAATCAACAACCCTTTAAGAAATAATACCTTTTAGACAATTCATTTGGTTTAAATCAATCATGAGTCATCATAAAGTTTTACACAGTCATCGTTTATTTGTTCGGATTTCAACCGTTCTATATCCATAAAACGCGTTACCTTTGGCAAAATGCGTAAGTCGTACACATCTTCGCAACAAAATGTTCAGTAAGTAATCTACGGTCAATTGCACAATTTTGCCAAGCAGTGTATATCTTAAAGTTTAATAAATAGCTAAATTCTAAAACAACGATTGAACAATAAACTTTTAATTCGTCTTTAAAATTTAAAAAGAATTATTTTTACAAGGAGTGCAAACTCATGTTATCCAGCACCGAAGCTTGGTCTCAACAAACACGACAAAATTGCTTAGATGTTTGTGCTGCTTACGAAAACCCTTTATTTGCGACTTTTGCTGAACGTGCCTTAAAAGCCTTATTAGGTGACGAATTACGGCGTTATACCCCCCACTCATTGTCTGCGTGTTTATGGGGATTTTGGCAATTTGTTGCTGATAGTCGTCAAGAAATTAACATTCGTGTCTTTAATCCGGAGCCTGTTAAAGCAGGATGGCGCTCCGAAGGAACTGTGATTGAAATTTATAGTTCCGAAATGCCTTTTTTGCTTAATTCTTTAAGAATTGCCTTACAACGTGGTGGCTACGACGTTAGCGTGCTAATGGACATTAATTTACCACTACGTCGTAATCGCTATTGTCAAATTACAGATATTCCCAAAAACACTAATGCAAATGCTGATGAATACCGTAGTTTAATTCATATTGAGTTATCCGAAGTTTTTGAAAATGACGCATTAAAAGACTTAGAAACCCATATTTATGCCTCATTAAATATGTTGCGTAGAGTGGTTGATGGCTTTCCTAGAATGCAAGGATTATTGCGTGATGCGGCACAAAAATTAATTGAAAAAATGCCTAAAGAAGGCGATGCAGCCGTCATTCGTATGGAATCCCACGCTTTTTTACAATGGTTAATTCGTGGCCATTTTACTTTTTTAGCAGTACGTCACCGTGACGAATCAGGCAAAGAAGAAATTGCAGGTATTGATCCTATCAGTACTAACTTACATATTGATTGGCTAGATGACACTTTTCCCAACACCATTAAACAAGAAAAAGAAGGTCGTTTATTTTTTGGTAAATCTTTAACTCGCTCGCCTATTCATCATGATCGTTATGCTGATGTGGTTATTGTGCCAATGCCAGATGGCAAAAGTGAATATCGTTTTTGGGGCTTATATACCAGTCGGGTTAATCAGCATGACCCAATGACCATGCCCGTCTTACGTCACAAAATTACGACAGTAGATATTTCGTCTGGATTACGCAAAATTAGCCATGATGGTCGCAACTTTGACCGTATGTTACGCACACATCCACGAGACGAACTCTTATTAGCCACAGAGGAAGATTTGCTTAATGCGTTTTTACCTATGGTAAAACAAAAATATGGTAATGAGTTGCGCTTTATTTGGCGTTTAGACCCGTGGAAACGCTTTATTTCAGTTTTTATTTATTTACCAAAACCCTTGTATAATCAAACTTTTGTTAGCCGTACAGGAGAGTTTTTACAAGCACGTTTTAATGCTACTGATGCAGTAATGACTGCTTATGTTTCAGAACATCGTTGGATTAGACTACAAGGTTTATTAGTTTTTGAAGATAAAAACCCACCACGTATTAATATTGAAGAAACCGAAAGTGTTCTCAAGCGTTTGGCTCGAACATGGGATGACGAACTGTTAAGTTTACTCATGACTAAATATCAACCAATGTTAGCCAACCAACTATTTCGTCGCTATCAAAATGTTTTTCCCGAAGGTTATAAAGAAAACTATCGGCCTCAAGATGCTTTAGTAGATGTGACTTTTTTAGAAACATTACGGCCAGAAAATCCCTTAGCTGTCGAAGTATCTCCCACAGAAGGCAGAACAGCACGTTTTAAAATTCTACAATGGCATCAACAATTGTCTTTATCAAGAGTCATGCCGATTTTGGAAAGTTTTGGCCTTAAAGTGTTACAAGAGCAAGCCTTTCCTTTATTGTTAGAAAGCAATTGTTTATGGCTACATGATTTTAGAACCGAACTACCTGATAATTTAGCACGAGAAGCCTTTGTTCAAACCTTAGCCTATGTGCGTGAAGCCATGCAAGTATTATGGCAAGGCGCAATTGAAGCAGATAATTTTAACCGTTTAGTGACAACACTCCCCTGTCGTTGGCGTGAAGCTCACATTTTTAGAGTATTATCTGCCTACCTAAAACAAACAGGTTTTCCATTGTCTGCGACTGCCCAAGTTGAAGCACTCACTCGCTATCCCAATATTGGTCGTAGTTTATTAGAATTATTCCAAACCCGATTTGACCCAAGTATTATTACAGATCGCTCAGAACGACAAGATGCAATTTTAAAGCGTATTGATTTGGCCTTAGATAAAGTCAGTTCTTTAAGCGATGATCGTGTGTTACGTGAGTTTATGGCCTTGATTATGGCCATTGTACGCACTAGCTACTACATGCCATCAGCAATTAAAAGTCAACGTATTGCCATTAAATTTGACTCCTCCCAGTTACGCAATTTACCTAACCCAAAACCTTGGCGCGAAGTCTTTGTCTATAGCCCCGATGTGATAGGTTTACATCTACGTTTTGGTCAAGTGTCTCGTGGTGGTATTCGGTGGTCAGATCGTCCCGAAGACTTTAGAACTGAAGTATTGGGCTTAGTCAAAGCACAGCAAGTCAAAAATGCGGTGATTGTCCCTGTTGGTGCAAAAGGTGCCTTTGTTGTTAGAGCCACTTATGGTGATAAATATGATATTGCCCTAAATGCCTATCAAGAATTTTTACGTGGTCTTTTAGACATTACAGATAACCGTCATAAAGATAAAATTATTTCGCCCAAAAATGTCGTTTGCCATGATGGTCAAGACACTTATTTAGTCGTTGCCGCCGATAAAGGCACTGCGACTTTTTCTGACACTGCTAATGCAGTAGCGGCTGAATATCAATTTTGGTTAGGTGATGCTTTTGCTTCTGGTGGTAGTAATGGTTATAGTCATAAAGCAATGGGGATTACTGCACGCGGCGCATTTATTTCTCTTGCGCGCTTAGCTAAAGAAGCCGATTTTGACCCATATAATGAACCATTCAGCATGGTTGGTATTGGCGATATGTCGGGTGATGTATTTGGCAATGGCTTATTATTAAGTAAACAAATCCGCTTACAAGCGGCATTTAACCATAATTATATTTTTATTGATCCCTATCCTGATCCAGAAACCAGCTATCAAGAACGTAAACGTTTATTTGCCTTACCCCAAAGTGATTGGCGTGATTATAACCGTGAATTGATGTCTGAAGGTGGTGGTATATTTTCTCGCAATGAGCGAAAAATCGTTTTAAGCGAAGAAATGAAAGATATGCTCATGGTACAAGACAATATCTTATCTGCCGATGATTTAGTGCGTGCCATCTTAAAAATGCCAGTTGATGTGTTATGGAATGGTGGAATTGGCACTTATGTCAAAGCAAGCGATGAGAATCATGCCGATGTTGGTGACCGTTTAAATGATAATGTGCGTGTTAATGCTAACCAATTACGCGCGCGTATTGTTTGCGAGGGAGGCAACTTAGGCTTTACTCAACGTGCTCGTATTGAATATCAACTCAATGGTGGCTTATCTCATACTGACTTTATTGATAACTCGGCTGGTGTAGATTGCTCTGATCATGAAGTCAATATCAAAATATTTTTACAGCGCGAACAGCAAGCACGTCGCTTGTCAGCCGACGATTACAAAAATTTATTAGCAGAATGGCGAGACGAAATTGCCCAAGCGGTACTTAATAATAACTACGCTCAAACACAATGTTTAGCGATTGCTAATCATCAATCTTTATTGAGACATCGTGAGTACTCAACATTAGCAGACTTTTTAGAAGTGAATGCAGGCTTAGATCGTCATTTAGAAGCCATTCCTGATGTACGTATTTGGGAAGCACGTATTCGCACTCAGCAACCTTTAACACGTGCCGAATTGGCAATTTTATTGGCCTACACCAAAAACTGGCTTAAAGCTGCACTTAGCACAGCAGAATTATTTAATGACAAACAGTTAATGACTGAGGCTCAGGCGTTATTTCCTGTTGCGATTCGCAAAAATTATGCTAGCACCTTACAAAAGCATCCATTAGCTGTGTCATTAGCGGCAACTCGTTTAGCCCGTTTGATGACCGAACGCTTAGGTATGGGGTCTATTCCACGCTTACTACAAAATGAGCGGAGTACGCCTTTAAAATTAGCACGTGCTTTTATGGTAGCTAGAGCTTTATTAGGTTTAGATCAAGTATGGCAACAACTTGATGATAGCAAAGACTTAACAGACAGCGTTTTACTGCCACAGTATGCTGCATTACAAAGCTATACTCGCCGCGCTTGTGGTTGGTTTTTAGCTTATGCCGAAAAACCAAGTGAACAAATTATTGCTGACTTTAGCATGTTAGCCCCCTTACTTAATGACTTGCCTAATCATCTTAACCATAAACGTTTAGAAGGTTGGCAAAATGCCAAAAATGATTTAGTCGCTAAAGGCTTTAATGCTCATTTAGCTGAGCGTTTAGCCTCTTTAGATCAAATTTTGCCTTTATTAGATATGTGTCGTTTGGCGCAAGATAAAGGAATCTCGGTAGAAAATGTTGCTTACTTTTATGAGGTTATTGAAGAAACATTGGGTTTAACTGATGTGCAACGTGCTTTGCAAAATCTAGCAGTTAATAATACATGGGAAGCGGCTGCACGAGATCAATTGCGAGCAGGTTTATTACGCGACATGGCTCAACTTACAGAAGATGCTCTAAGCAAATGGAAAAGCACTCAGGAGTCACAACAATCATGGTTAACTATGTGGTTAAGAGCTAATCAACAAATATTTATTGATTGGCATCAATTCCGCCGTCGTCTGAGCCCTAGTGATTTAGCTAGCTATGCACCTTATGTTGTCTTAACTTCGCAATTACATAAACTATTGATACAGCTAAAATAATCCGTCTTCAAGCCAGCCTAGTGCTGGCTTTTTAAGATTTATTTTTAACCACTTTATCGGTTGCAAAACCTAACTTGGCCACACGTTGCAAAATTTGTTGATAGACAGGTTCGGCTAGTTGTGGCTGTCTGGCTAAAATCCATAAATATTTGCCATCTGAGGTTGAAACAGTGGCATGACTATAATCTTCTGCCAAATCGACAATCCAATAATCCGTTTCTAACATGGGAATAAAACGCAGCCAGCTTGAGGTAATTTTAAAGCCTAATTTCGCGTTGCTGTTGTCTTTGATTTTACCTTGAATACCCATTTGAAAAATTTGGCCATTGGCTTTACGACAACTATTGATGCCCTTTACTTGATTGTTCGCTAACAAACTATAACTGGCGGTAATATCTTGCACGCAGGATTTTTGAAAGGTATTGGGAATTTTAGCGACTTCGTACCATTTACCCATATAACGGT
This sequence comes from uncultured Agitococcus sp., assembly GCF_937920075.1. Taxonomy (GTDB): domain Bacteria; phylum Pseudomonadota; class Gammaproteobacteria; order Pseudomonadales; family Moraxellaceae; genus Agitococcus. The sequence continues at coordinate 14,546 of NZ_CALETI010000270.1, read as the reverse complement.
TTAAGTCTACTTTTGATACTGTTTTAGGGGTAAATTCTGCCCATGCAGTATTGCAAAGCATGACAGCCAATAAAGCAAGATAGCGCATAGCTTACTCCTAGTGATGCTTGTATTGTTGAGGACAATACGCTCGCCCACTTTCAAAACCCCGCAAAGCAAGGTGTTTGGTTTTTCGACCTGTCATCCGTTTGCGCCATAATTTGAAACTATTGGGATTGAGTGTTTTGCGCATTAAACGAATCACCGCTGATTCGTTTAGACCATAAAGTTGTTGAATGGCTTCAAAGGGCGTTCGGTCTTCCCATGCCATTTCGATAATGCGTGATAAGTCTTGAGTTTGCATGGCATTTATTCCAATTGGGTTTGTTTTATCTTAAATAAGACGAACCAACTGGCAATAGGACAAAGTTTAATGAAAGTGGTATTTGTGTATAAGGTTGGTGAGTAATATAAAATGAGTCAAACAAAATCTAAGATAATCTACTTTAATATTTTAAAAAATCGTAGCGTGGGTTGACGTAAAAAAACCACAATTTAGCAAGATAATCAATCTGATGGGTTAAGTACCTCAACTCATCCTACCTTGCTATTTATTAATTTAATCCCAACTCCCTCACCACACCCAACGCTGCACATTTTGCCGTTGCAAAACAAGCTGTTAATAAATAACCGCCTGTGGGGGCTTCCCAATCAATCATTTCACCTGCACAAAACACCTTAGGCCGATTTTTTAGCTGCAAATCTGCCGTTAATGCCGACCACTCCACGCCGCCTGCACTACTAATCGCCTCCGCAATAGGTCGTGTTTGAGTTAAGGTAATCGGTAAGGCTTTTAACAAACTGGCCAACTGTTTGGCATCTTGCATTTGCTGCTTAGTCGTACACTCACGTAATAATGCCGCTTTTACCCCCTGAATACCTAATTGTTTACGCACAAAACTCGACCACGACAACGAAGCGGCTCGTGGCTTGCTTAACAAGGTATAAAGTTGCTCAACCGTTTTATGGGGAAATAAATCTAAATACACCGTGACTTTGCCGTTTTGATGGATAAATTCGCGTAATGGCCGCGACAAGGCATAAATCAAACTACCTTCAATGCCTGTCGCAGTAATGACAAAATCGCCTTGTTTGCGATAGGCATTACCTTGTGCATCTGTAAACGCTAAAACTGCAGATTTAATGGGTTGCCCTGCAAATTCTTGGCTAAAGCTGCTTGACCATAGGCTATCAAAACCACAATTGGCCGCTTGTAATGGCTTTACGCTAATACCTTGTGCTTGTAACACCGACTGCCATGCACCATCAGAGCCTAATTGTGGCCAACTGCCACCACCACACGCCAAAATCACCGCATCAGCAGCAATGTGTTGTACACCTTCTGGTGTAGCAAACTTTAGCTTGCTTTCGTTTGTCCACCCCAACCAACGATGACGAACACAAATTTTAATGCCAGACTCACGCAAACGATGCAACCATGCCCGCAACAACGGTGCAGCCTTCATATCGGTAGGAAACACTCGGCCAGAACTACCAACAAAACTGTCAAAACCTAAACCCTGCATCCAATCTCGTACCGCTTGATTATTAAATTGCTCAAGCATCGGCTGGAGAAATGGCTTTTCTGCACCATAACGCTGACAAAATGCGTCAAAGTCTTCGGAATGAGTGATGTTCATACCGCCTTTGCCTGCTAACAGAAACTTACGGCCAACCGAGGGCTTCGCTTCATAAATAGAGACCTGAACAGGATAGGCACGCAATATATCAGCTGCCATCAGGCCAGCCGCACCGCCACCAATAATGGCAATATGAGGAATAGAGAGATCAGACATGAGACAATAATAATCACAGGCTCTAAATAAAAGGTGATTAAAACATTTAATCAGCTAAAATATCAAACTTTAAAATATTCATTGTTTTTGTGTCATGACCTTAGATTTATCTCCGCTTCCATCACCCAAGATTCTATCCGTTGCCCCGATGATGGATTGGACAGACCGCCATTGCCGTTATTTTTTACGATTATTTAATCGTCATGTTCAACTCTATACTGAAATGGTGACAACTGGTGCTTTATTGCATGCCGATAAACACCGCTTTTTACGTTTTGCCGAACAAGAACACCCCGTTATTTTACAATTAGGTGGCGCAGATCCCACCGATTTAGCACGTTGCAGTCAATTTGCCGAAGATTATGGTTATGATGCCGTTAACTTAAATGTTGGTTGTCCATCTGACCGTGTACAAAAAAACAAGATTGGTGCTTGTTTAATGGCCGAGCCTCATTTGGTTGCTGATTGTATTAGCACCATGCAAGCAGCCGTCAAAATCCCTGTCACCATCAAACATCGTATTGGCATTGATGATTTAAATAGCTACGAAAACCTATATAAATTTGTTGAAACCGTTGCTCAAACTGGCTGCCAAACATTTATTGTTCATGCACGTATTGCCATTCTGCAGGGCTTATCTCCTAAAGAAAATCGAGAAATTCCGCCTTTACGTTATCAAGATGTTTATCAGTTAAAAAAAGATTTTCCGCATTTAGATATTCAAATCAATGGTGGTATTAGAACCGTTGATGACATTCAACAACATTGGCAACACACAGATGGAGTGATGATTGGTCGTGAGGCTTATCATAATCCCTATATTTTGGCGCAAGCTTTGAAATTTTGGGGTGAAGACACACCTACTCCCCATCAAATTTTAGAAAAATTTTTACCTTTTATGGAACAAGAGTTAGCAAATGGTGTACCTTTAATGCAAATGACCAGACATATTTTAGGGTTATTTCAAGGCATGACAGGCGCACGTAAATGGCGACAACATTTAAGCACCTATGCTCACCAAAAACATCATGGCATAGAGCTTGTCAAAGAAGCCGCTAGTTTTGTACAAAAAAGCACACAACCTGAGATTGTTTAATTAGAATCTAAACAAAATACTGCTATATTCAACCAAACTTCATGAATATTAGGGAACACCAATGAATCAATTAGAACAGTTAAAAAAATTAAGTACTATCGTTGCTGACACAGGAGATATTGCGAGCATTCAACGTCTTAAGCCTGTTGATGCCACCACAAATCCATCCTTAATTTTAAAAGCCGCCAATCAAGCCGAATATGCCCATATTATTGACGCAGGCATTAAAGAAGCTCAAAAACTTCCCACCGAACAAGCCCGCCTTCAAGCAGCAATTGAAGCAATTGGTGTCGGCTTTGGCACAGAGATTTTAAAATCGATTGATGGTGTTGTTTCGACCGAAGTGGATGCTCGTGCTTCTTTTGACACCAAAGCCACAATTGAACAAGCTCGTCGTTTGATTCAACGCTATCAACAACAAGGTATTGGCCGTGAGCGGGTCTTAGTAAAAATTGCAAGTACATGGGAAGGCATTAAAGCTGCTGAATTATTAGAGCAAGAAGGTATTCATTGTAATTTAACCTTATTGTTTAGCTTTGCTCAAGCTCAAGCCTGTGCTGAAGCAGGTGTTACCCTCATTTCGCCGTTTGTTGGCCGCATTTTAGATTGGTACAAAAAATCAACTGGTCAGGACTACACCGCCGACACTGATCCAGGTGTAGTATCGGTTAAACGTATTTATGAATATTATAAAGCCTGTGACTATAAAACCATTGTGATGGCGGCTAGCTTTAGAAATACAGGTGAAATTTTAGCATTAGCGGGTTGTGATAAATTAACCATCAGCCCTGCTCTATTAGACAGCCTATCTGCCGAAAGTTCGCCTATTTCTTGCCAACTAAACAGCCAAAACATTACACACCAAGCTTGTTTAACACGCTTAAGTGATGCTGAATTTAGATGGCAACACAACGAAGATGCAATGGCCACCGAAAAACTAGCAGAAGGGATTCGTTTGTTCGCTGCAGATATTAGATTATTAGAACAAAAAATCTTAAAGCTTTTGGGCTAAATTCTATACATTATGTGTAACTTTGTTAATAACCGCTTGATTATTAACAAAGCTATGTTTATCTTGTTCAGGATATTCTAATCATAATACAAATTAAATTTTATTAAGCTTAATCACAATGAGTAACACCAACAACCAGCTACAAAACTTACTAGAGCTAGGCTCGCGACATATGCGCCTATTAGCCTATATGGTAGCTGTTGCAATTTTTGCATCTGGTATCTATACAGGCATCTATCATCCTAAGATGACTGCAATGTTGCCAGTTGTGCTTGCTTTAGCCTTTACACAATCTTGGCTACATCGTCATTTACGAAACAGTATTCCATCACAAGCAACGGCGGTGACTTTATTGTTAGATGGTTTAATTACTGGTTTTGGTATTGCTGCTGTTCATTATGCTTTAGTCCCTATGCTCGTTTTTATCGCCATGCTTAATGCAACTGTATTAGGCTTTGGTAGTTTATTTTTATGGGTTTTTACAGGATTTTTTTGTGTATTAGGCTCATTGTTAGGTGGCTTTGCATTTGGATTAGAACCCAATGTCCACGAAAGTATTCCTATGTCTGTGAATGCCGTTGCACTTGTTGGATTAGCTGTTTATTTTGGACTTAATTCTTTTCACTCTCGTGCCCAATCTCGTGATTTAATAACTGCTAAACAAGAGCTACAAGAGCAAAAAGAAGAGTCATTCCAACTATCACGTAAGCTTATCAAATACCTCCCTCCTCAAGTTTGGGAATCGATCTTTAAAGGCAAACGTGATGCCAAACTACAAACCCAACGCAAAAAGCTAACTATTTTCTTTTCTGACATCAAAGACTTTACCGAAACATCTGACGAAATGCCGCCAGATTTACTCACCGAAATGCTTAATACTTACTTTGAGCGTATGTCAAAAATTGCCCTGCAATACGGTGGCACTATTGATAAATTTATTGGTGATGCGATTTTAATTTTTTACGGCGATCCTGTTTCTAAAGGAGCAAAAGAAGACGCATTAGCTTGTGTGTCTATGGCGGTTGAAATGCGCCGAGAAATGCAAATTTTGCGACAAAAATGGCAAAGCCAACATATTGATAAGCCTTTACATATTCGTATGGGGATTAATACAGGCTATTGTCATGTGGGTAACTTTGGTTCAGAAACTCGGATGAGTTATACCATTATTGGTCGAGATGCCAACTTAGCCGCTCGGTTACAAAGTATTGCTGCGGTTGATGAAATTCTTATTTCTCACGAAACCTATTTATTAATTCGTGACCAAATCTTGTGTAAAGAAAAAGGGGCTGTTACCTTACGTGGTATTGCCAAACCGACTCAAGTGTGGGAAGTGGTTGACTTTCATAAAGATATTAACAGCCATAGTAGTTGGATTGAACACGAGTTATCTGGTTTTACAATGCACATGGATTTAAGCAAAATTCGTAATTTTGAGAAAGAGGCCGTGCTTAAAGCACTTGAGCAAGCCGAGAAAAAATTACGCGACACAAAGATTTTGTAATTGTAGAGATAGTCCTTGTGGTTATCCTAATTAACAAACGTACACATATTCATATCATCGGACAACCACAAGGGTTGCCCCTACATTATCTATAAATATATGAACAAAAATCTGATTGCGACATTACTCTTAGGAGCTGTTTTAGGGGCTGGTGGTAATTATTATTGGCAGCAACGTCCTGTTAAAGTCAGTATTATTAAGCCGCAAATCAGCCAATTACAAAGCACTATTTTAGCAACAGGCCAAGTCAAAAATAGCTCTCACACCACACTACATAATGAAAATGCGGGATTAATTAGTAGCGTTCTTGAAGAAAGTACAGCCGTCAGCAAAGGGCAAGTGATTGCATTTGTTAATGACAAAGATGTTGCCCCCTTATTGCAACAACAACAAGCCAATGTCAAAAATGCTCAACTCAAACTCAATCGTTTACAAACCATTGAACGCCAACAAGCAGAGCTTAAAGTTGAGCAAGCCCGAATTTTGCTAAAGCAAGCTAAACGCCAATTAAGTGATACTCAAGCCTTAGCACAACAACAATTAACCTCTCAAAACAACTTAATCACGGCGCAAGAAACCTTAAGTTTACGTGAAAAAGAATTAGCTACCGCCCTTTTGCAACAACAAGCGGTTCAGGCACAAGGTTTAGACGAACAAACTGCGCTTAACCAACTGCAACAAGCCCAAGCATTATTAGCCCAAAGTCAAATTCGGCAACAACGTCAAACCATTATTAGCCCTTTTGATGGCGTTATTACTGAAAGAAAAGTGAGTGTTGGTCAATACGTCAAACAAGGTGAAGCCATTGTTGCTCTTAGCCCCAAACAAGCGGCTGAAATTATTGCTAACGTTGATGAGCGTTGGTTACCACAACTCCACCTCAAACAACAAGCTTCAGTGATTGCTGATGCCTTTCCACAACAAGCTTTTACAGCTCAAATTAGCTATATTTCCCCTACCATTGATAATAGTCGTGGAACGGTTGAAATTCGTTTACAAAACACACAATGGCCAAGCTTTTTACAAGAAGGCATGACGGTTTCTTTAGAACTATTAAGCCAAGCTGTGCAAAAAACAGTGATTATTCCAAGCAAATTGCTCCAACAAAACGATAATCAATATTGGGTTTGGTTAGCAAAAAATCAGCAAGCAGAACGTCAAAATGTGCGTATTGGTTTGCGTCATTTAGATCAAGTACAAATTATTGAGGGCTTGGATGAAAATAGCCAATTAATTGATAGCCCAACTCCCCTACAAGCCAAACAAGCAATTCAGGCGCGCTAACAAATGGTCTGGTTTGAATGGCAACTCGCCACACGCTTTCTTAAAGAAGGTAAAACCCAAACTTTGTTAATTGCCAGTGGTATTGCCTTGGGTGTCGCAGTCATTGTCTTTATTACTACGCTAGTGACAGGCTTACAACGGACAATTATTGATCGAACCTTAGGCACACAAGCGCATATTGTGTTAACCGAACCTGATAAGGAATTACTAGCTAGTGTTAAAGGTGAGCAAGTTTTTCGACAAACTCAACCTCGCCCGCAACGCATAGAACCTATTCTAAACTGGCAATTGATTGAACAAAAAATCCAAACTGACCCGAAAATTAAAGCGGTTTCGCCAGTGTTATCTGGTGCAGCCTTTGCCTTACGTGGCCAAGCTGACAAGTCAGTTGCGATATTAGGCATTCAACCCGAAGCCTATAACCGTATCATTCCACTTAAAGACTATCTTAAACAAGGCCAACTACAGCTTAATAGTAATGAGGCGATGATAGGTACACGTTTGGCGGATGATTTAGGGATACGTGTGGGTGATAATTTGAATTTATTAACCGCCAATAATCGACAAATTTCGGTGCGAATTACGGGTATTTTTGAATTTGGCATTAAAGATTTAGACAGACGTTGGGTGTATTTGTCGTTACGCTCGGCACAAAATTTACTTGATTTACAAGGTCAAATTACGGGCATTGATTTACAAGTTTATAGCTTATTTGATGCTGAAAAAATTGCTCAACAATTACAACAACAATACCCGATTAAAGCCGAAAGTTGGATGAGCAGCAACCAACAGTTAATGACAGCTCTCCGCTCCCAAACAGCTTCAACCACGCTAATTCGATTTTTTGTGTTAATTTCGGTGGCCTTTGGTATTGCCAGTGTCTTAGCAATTGCTGTGGTACAAAAACAAAAAGAAATTGGTATTTTACGGGCAATGGGTTTAAGCCAACGCTCAGTGTTGGTGGTGTTTTTAATTCAAGGTGGTTTATTAGGCTTTATTGGCTCAATTTTAGGTTCTTTGGCTGGCATGGGCTTGGTTAAAATCTTTACCCTATTCGTTAAAAGTGCAACAGGCGAACCTTTATTTCAATTGGCTCTGACTCAAGAAGTGTTTGTCACCACCATGCTTGTTGCGACGTTGACTGGTTTAATTTCTGCGGCAATGCCTGCCCTACGTGCCGCTAAACTTGACCCTGTACAGGCGATTCGTTATGGCTAACTCGGTTTTGGTGCTAGAAAAACTTAATCGTATTTATGGCGAGGGTGAAGCCCAAAATCATGTCTTAAAAGATATTTCTTTTAGTTTAAAACAAGGTGAATTTACCGCCTTAATTGGTCAATCAGGCTCAGGAAAATCGACTTTGCTGAATTTAATTGGTTTATTAGAGCAGCCTAGCTCTGGAGAGCTATATTTAACAGGTCAACAAATTAGCCAGCTTCATGAACAAGAACGTACTCGCCTGCGTAATCATGCTTTAGGTTTTGTGTTTCAATTTCACCACTTATTGTCGGCATTTACGGCGATTGAAAACGTGATGATGCCCATGAAAATTCGTGGTATTGCCGATAAACAACTGAAAGCACGCGCCCAAGAGTTATTGGCCAAAGTCGGATTAGAAAAATACGCACACCGCTACCCCACACAATTATCAGGTGGACAACAACAGCGTGTGGCAATTGTCAGAGCCTTAATGGCACAGCCTGCTTTGGTGTTAGCTGATGAACCAACAGGTAACTTAGATTCACAAACAGCAGATAGTATTTTTACTTTATTACGGCAAATCAATCAAGAAGACGGCACTGCCTTCTTGATTGTCACTCATGATGTTAATTTAGCAAACCGCTGTGATCGACAACTAGTGTTGAAGGATGGGATTTTAGAGCGTGATACTCGGTTAAAAACGGAATAACTGGCACATCATTGAATAATATGCCTGCCCCTTGTGCATGACAAGGCTGTGCCAAACGATCATAAAAAATGCCGCCTGTTAATAACAACACTTGAATAGCCACTAAACGTCGACATAAGCTTTCAACTTGAGCATCCTGCTCAATATATTGCACTGCATGTAACGCCGCAAAACCTAATGACTCCAACAAATGTATAGTCATGGCATAATGACAAGCCGTTTGTTGCTCATAGTCATGAAGCTGTTGCAACGTTTGTGCAGTCAAATCAGCAACTTGCTGATAGTTACCTTGTTTTAAGGCAGGCTTTGCCTGTTTTTGCAGTTGTTTTAACCACATCAACACTTGTTTACGTTGCGCAGCGGTTGCTATGCCTTGGTAAATTGGTGCCGTTTCAACAGGTTTAATGTCTGCCATCGACACAAAATCAGCCTCAACCACAGCAATACCACGCTCATTAAACGGGCGTGCGCTTTTATCAAAATAGCGAGCTAAGGCCAAAGTCATACGTTCAGACCAAATTAACAACCAACTCAACCACTTGGATTTTCCTTGTGTTTTTTGACCATAAAAAGCTTGTCGCTGACTATTTATGGCCATCGCTTCTACTAAATGTAATTCAAAATGACCAAGCTGTTTAGTCATGGCGCACCTCGGCTTTATCACGCCATACCAACCACGCAGGCAACGCACATAAATCAAAAATAATTGCTAAAAACATACACACAGCCGTCAAAAAGCCCATATTGGCGTTGGCACTGTAGTGAGAAAAAGCCAAAATACCAAAACCACCAATCAAAGCCACTGTTGTGGTAATCATCGCTAAACCAGAGCTAACAAAAACCTCACGAACCGCATCAACTGATGCCATACCAGCTTGTTTAAACTTTTGATAATGAGTCATAAAGTGAATGGTATCGTCAACGACAATACCAAACGATAATGTCCCTACGGCTGCTACACCAATATCAATACGACCATTAATAAAGCCCCATAAACCCAAAGCTATAGCCACAGGTAACGAGTTAACAAACAAACTAATTGTGCCTAAACGCCAAGATTTTAAAGCTACTCCTAACATTAACGAGACAATCACTATACACAAAAACGTGCCGTAAACCATGGATGGAATATTAGTCATCGCCATATTGGAGAAAATTAAATCCAAGCCAACGCCTTTGGTTTTCATTTCAGGGGTGGCATTTTTTGCTAACCAATCTTCGGCGCTTTTGTTTAATGCGAGTAATGCTTTTGAATCGGTTTCGGAAACAATCACCGTTAACATGGTTTTACGTTTATCCATGCTCACCATATTGGTCAGTTCTTGGCCTTCGGATAAAGACATTTCATGAACTAAGGCATATTGAGCAGCTAACTCGACACTATTTGGTAAAGTATAGGCTTGCGGATCATTATTGTGCATAGCACGATTTAAACGCTTCATCACATCGGTGTAGGTATAAACGTTAGACACGCCATGTTGCTGTCTATACCATGTGGCAAAAGCATCTAAACGTTGCAAATAAGCTGGCTCATAAATACCATTTTCTTTGCCTGAATCAAGGGTATACAACAAACGGTGAATGCCACCCAACTCTTCATTTAATTTGGTGTTAGAACGCTTAAACTCAAAAGTATCATCCAAATAGGTGGTAAACATTTCATTGAGTTCATTACGTGGCATACCTACGGCAATAATCGTAATGGAGACAATCGCCATCACTGCTAAAATTTGCTTTGGATATTTAATCACCCAATTTGCCCAAGCGGTCATAAACTGCTTAGCCCCATTTTGCGGTTTACCTGCTTTAATTGGCAATACCATCACCAAAGCAGGTAACAAGGCATAGACTAAAAACCAAGCAACACCAATACCAAAAACAACCAAATTACCTAGTTCACGATAGGTTGGTGACTCATGAAAATTAAGTGAGGCAAAACCAACGGCTGTGGTAATACTGGTTAAAAATACCGCTTTTCGACTTTCAGTTAAGGAAGTAAGCATCGCCTCTTTTTTGCTCAGCCCTTCTCGGTAATGCAATAAAAACCCTGTTAATACATGGACACAATCGGCAATGGCAATGGTCATAATCATCGTTGGTGCAAACATATTGACTGCGGTAATTGCGCCATCAAACCAACATTTAATACCCATGACCAACACACTGACCACACTCACTAAACTCAGTGTAATCACCGTTGCCCAAAAACTACGCAACAATAAGGTTAACGAGGCAATCATTAAGCCATAGCCGATTGGTAACAGTAAGGCCATATCTTTGAGCATGGCATCGGTAAACGACATTGATGCTTCGACTGTGCCTGTGACATGAAATTCGACTTGTGGGTACTTAGGCGCAACTTGGTCAACAATGTGATGCACATGATCAGAAATTTGTTTAATTTCGCCAACAGGATTTTCGGGCAATTGAAAGGTCATTAGCACAATTGAGCTACGGCCATTATTTGATACCAAATAGCCCTTTAACTCAGGACTATTTAAAATTGCTTGTTTGCCTTTGGCTAATTGCTCATCGGTTTTTGTGCTCGGATTATCTAAAACAGGTTCAACAACAATATTGTCGTTATCACTTTCAACACTGTTAAAGTTAGTTAAAGAGTCAACCCGACTAGCAAACGGGCTTTTCCATCCCAAATCGGTTAACTCATCAATCGCTTGCAAGGCTTGGCGGTTAAAAATATTGCCATCTTTAGCAATCACCAATACCACCATATTGTCATTTTTTGAGAAGGTATCTTCTTGCTCATTCATGGCAATTAATAAGGGATTGGTTTTATCGAAGTTAATCTTAAATGAGGTACTTAACCATAAATTTTTAAAACCAATACATGCAAGTACAATCGCTAAAAACATCACCGCTAAGGCAGATTTTGGATTGTTTATCACCAAACTGTTAAAACGAGCATTCATCTAATCAATACCTAAACTATTACTCCATCTAACTTGATGGAATATGTAAAATTTGAGGAGTTTTTTGGGAGGTTGAGTTAAAGCGCGAGAATACTTGATTTTAAAAACAGTCTATATAGGCAAACTCTAACTAGGCATCCAAAGTCAAAGAATTGTCGTTAATCTCCAAAAACTAGCCAATGAACAGCAAATCCTAATCAAAGATGCGCAAAAGTAGCAATTACGCTAAAATAGCTTCATCCCTCTCTTCATCTCCTTTCAGCAAGAGCAATTGCTAATGAGCGAAATCGTTAAAGTCGTGACTGGCGAAAAGTTACGTGGTGCCGAAAAGGTTTCCCGTATTCCAGTTAAAGTGATTCCAACCGAAACCCTACCGCGTAAACCTGACTGGATTCGTGTTCGTATTTCTAACCCCAACGAAGTTCAACGTATTAAAGGCTTATTACGCGAACAGAAATTACATACTGTTTGTGAAGAAGCCGCGTGTCCTAATCTGCCTGAATGCTTTGGCGGTGGCACAGCTACTTTTATGATTATGGGTGATATTTGTACGCGCCGCTGTCCGTTTTGTGATGTCGCACATGGCCGTCCTAATGCCTTAGATGCTGATGAACCACGTCATTTAGCCGAAACCGTGGCTAATCTCAAGTTAAAATATGTCGTAGTGACTTCGGTTGACCGTGACGATTTAAAAGATGGTGGCGCACAACATTTTGTCGATTGTATTAGCCAAACACGCTCGTTGAATCCAAATACTAAAATTGAAGTTTTAGTACCTGATTTTAGAGGCCGCATGGATATTGCCTTGCGGATTATGCGCGAGTGTCCACCCGATGTGTTTAACCACAACATCGAAACCGTGCCCAGAATTTATAAAGCGATTAGACCTGGTTCGGATTATCAACACTCTCTCACGTTGCTTAAACGCTTTAAAGAAGAATGTCCAGACGTAACCACTAAATGTGGTTTGATGGTCGGGATTGGCGAAACCAAAGAAGAAGTTTTAGCAGTATTGGACGATTTACACGCCCACAATGTTGACCTCGTAACCATTGGCCAATATTTACAGCCGTCAAAAAATCACGCACCTGTTGATCGTTTTGTCCATCCTGATGAATTTAAAGAATATGCTGATTATGGCAAAAAATTAGGCTTCACCAATATTTGGAGTGGGCCAATGGTACGTTCTTCGTATCATGCGGATAGGCAGTATGAAGGAAAGGCGTTAGGGTGATTGAGAGTAAAATGTGTGGAGGTATAAAAATACCTCCTAACATACGCCATCATCAATAACTGTGACGACCTATAATGTCGCTGCATTTTTGAGATACCATTGCATAAAAAATGATTTGACGCGATATTAAGGATAACTCTTTTGTGCATGGAAAATGCCATGAAATCGTACGCTGTATCGCTTCCATTTCCTTTTTCTTTAATGATACTCTGGAATGATTATCATACTAGCACCATACCCACTAAAATTCCTTTTGTACGAATCCAAAGACCTCCTATTAATATGCATGAGCTACCTGAAGGGACAGACTATATCGCTACTCTCATGAGTCGATACCCTTACATTTCCAAAAAAGAAAAAGCAATACTCAAACCATTTATAGCATTCTAATTATGCGCCAAGAAAAAACAACAACTCTAATGCGTCAATGGCATATTTTACGTCTGCTGCGTCATGTGCATTACATCAGTACTCAAGATATTAAAGAGTCATTATTATGCCATTACTCAATTGATGTTGATTTACGTACTATTCAACGCGACTTACAAGGTTTAGCGACTATTTTTCCATTGGAATGTAGAGACGAGAGTTCCCCCTATGGCTGGCGATGGCAAAAAGAAGCCAAACATGAATTACCAATGTCACATACTCAAGCATTAACGTTTATGATGGTGGAAACACAACTTAAAGACATATTACCTCATACAGTGCTTCAAGAGCTGCAACCTTATTTTGATGCTTCTAAAGCGATTGTAGAAGGCAAAACTCTTACTCCCATAAAAATTATAGGGGGTGCAGCTTGTTTTAATTTTCCGCTATTATTCAGATTATTTGATGTTAAAGCACGCCCATCAACAGCGGAAAAGGAGAAACAGGCGATTCAAGAGTTATTTGCTATACTCAACCAACAAGGCTTAGCTGAATGGCGTGAGGAGCTGAACAAATTTATATCTCAAAAAATATAGATAAAAATAGCATACACAACCATATTGTTTTTAGAGGTTTTTATGGCAAGCTTTGGATTTGGAGCCTTTTTGGGATTGATGATGTTGGCTTTATTAGCCATTATATCTTGGATTCAAGTTTTTAGTTTTTTACATCAAGCTGGGTTGGATTTTATTAATATGCTTATTCTTTGCGGAATAGCTTTTGCAGGCTATAAATATCTATCTACAAAAAGGAACAGCAAGAAAAACATCAATCAACAACAAGCTTTGGATGTTATTACAACGTCTAAAAATGCTCAAGTAGTAGTCAATACAGCCGTTGAACTCCCTGTGACAAACAAGCCTCAAAAATACGATGATTATTCAGACTCAAGTTTTTGGGATAAACTAAAGAACTTCGCAAAGGCAGCAGGAAAAGAAGTGATAGAAAAGGCTCTTTTTTTGTATTATGCTGCTCAAGAAAATGATACTCCTGTATGGGCAAAAACAGTAATTTATAGTGCATTAGCTTATTTTATTTCACCTATAGATGCGATTCCTGATATTACGCCTGTTGTTGGCTATTCAGATGACTTAGGTGCATTGGTAGGAGCATTGGCAACAGTGTCTATGTATGTTACAGAAGATGTAAAAAATAAAGCTAGACAAAAACTATCTAATTGGTTTGATAAGTAATCATCACAAGGATTCTATGTATGTCTTTTTTTGAAAAAGCAAAACAAGCCGCACAAACGGCATTAGAGAATACCACTAAAGCAGCCAAAGAAGCCGCTGAAAATGCACCGAGCAAAGCTC
>NZ_CALETI010000269.1 GCF_937920075.1 uncultured Agitococcus sp. | reverse complement strand
TTCAAAGTCATTAATTTCGCCATAAGCTCTTAACCATTCATGTTCTTGGCAAAAGCTTTCTACCCGTTCCACCAAGACTCGGCCATACCATGACCGATCAAAAATGCTTATTCTTCCCTTACGTGGAATATGACGCCAGAAACGCCACAAATAAGGCTGTACACGTTCCTCTTCACTCGGAGCTGCCACAGGAATAATTGTGTATTGGCGTGCATCCAGAGCAGCGGTAATTCGTCTTATACTGCCTCCTTTACCTGCGGCATCATTACCTTCAAAGACTGCAATAACACTATGTTCTTTAAACTTTGGATGACGGCTGAGTAAATTTAGTTTTCCTTGCCATTTTTCCAAATCTTCTTGATAATCTTTTTTGCTATAACTTTTGTCTAAGTCTAAGGTATCTAATAATTGTAAATTGTCGATTGGCGGTAATAAGGGTGCAGCATCACTTTGAGTCATGACAATAGGTTTTTGTGCTAGTCGTTGTTTGATTTCTTGTAGTATAAATTTTCCTACAGTCAAACTTCGATAATTAGCATCCTCACCTTCAACCACAATCCACGGAGCTTCAGCGGTACTCGTTTCACGTAATACGGATTCAGAAACTTCTCTAAATTTGTCGTATTGTTTAAAATGTTGCCAATCTTGCTCCGTCACACGCCAACGTGTTTTGGGGTCTTTTTCTAATTGTTCTAAACGTTGCTTTTGTTTGTCTTTGGATAAATGAAACCAAAACTTTAATAACAACACCCCTTCGTGTGCCAACATTTTTTCAAATCTAACGATTTCATCAATTTGGTGATGCAATTCTGAGGCTTTAATCTCACCTGCCACCCGTTCAATAATCGGGTCTGTATACCAAGAACCAAATAAAATACCAATTCTGCCTTTGGCTGGTAATGACCGCCAATAACGCCACATTCTTGGCCGCTCTTCTTCTTCATCCGAAGGTTGGCCAAACGCACAAGTCGAAATTAAACGCGGATCCATCCATTCATTGAGCAAATTCACAGTTTCTCCCTTACCTGCACCATCAACACCATTAATTAAAATCACCACAGGAAAGTCTTTATGCTCTTTTAATTCGTACTGTGCATCCAATAATGCTTCTCTGAGAATTGGTTCTTCAACTTTATAAATCGCTTTTTCAATTTTGTGGCCAATTTCGGCTGACTCAAACATTTATCTATCCTTCTATCAGTTATAATTGGTGGCTATTATTAATTAAGTCTTAATCCTTACAAATTGTAATGTCAAGTTTATCTGTGAAATCACGCTATGACGCAAAAACTCCCTGCATGGATCGAAATTGGTGCTTTTATTTTAGCGTTAATTGCTGGCTTAATTAATGTGGTTGGCTTGCTTGGCTTTCAACATCAATCCGTATCACACTTAACGGGTACTGTTTCTTTATTTAGTTTAAAAATCGTTCAAGGCGAATGGCTAGCCGTGCAACATTTTATGGGTGTGATGCTGAGTTTTTTTATGGGTGCTATGCTCAGTGGTTTAATTATTCAAAATGCCACACTCAAACTCGGCAGACGTTATAGTGTTGCGCTATTTATAGAAAGTCTTTTGTTAATTTTTGCGCTGATTATGTTGCAAGGCAATTATAGTGCGGGTGATTTTTGGGCTTCTGCTGCTTGTGGTTTACAAAATGCGATGATTAGCACTTATAGTGGTGCCGTCATTAGAACCACTCATGTGACAGGTACGGTGACTGATTTAGGGGCGTTAATTGGTCAATATTTGCGTGGTCATAGTATTGATAAACGCAAAATTGGCTTGTATTTAATATTATTAGGCGGGTTTATTGCTGGTGGATTAATAGGTGCTTATGGCTTTCTGCATTACAGTTATTATGTGTTGCTGATGCCTATTTTAGCCACACAAACTCTGGCTGTCTTGTATGCGTGGTATTGGTATCAGCAACAAAAAACTTAAGCTTGATGTTCTTGTAACAAAGCTATTAACTGTTGCTCATCCCAAACCGTCACGCCTAACTTTTGAGCATCGGCCAATTTAGAACCTGCTTCTGCACCTGCAACCACAATAGTGGTTTTTTTGGAGACGCTACCACTAACCTTAGCGCCTAGCTGTTGCAATTTTGTTTTAGCTTCATCTCGTCCCATTGCTGTTAATGAGCCTGTTAGCACCCAAATTTGCCCCGTTAATGGTTGTGTACCACGTTGCTCAATTGCGGGCCAATTCACACCTGCTGCTTGCATTTTAGCAATCATTTGTTGATGAATTGGCTCTTGAAAATACGCCACAATCCATTTTGCCGAGACCTCACCAATATCAGGCACTTGTTTTAAGGTTTCCTCTGTGGCTTGTTGAATGGCTTCTAAGCTTGCAAAATGTTGTGCTAAGGCTAAAGCGGTACTTTCTCCCACGCCACGAATACCCAAGGCATAAATAAAACGTGGCAACGTGGTAGTTTTACTTTGCTCAATGGCATTAACAATCTTCTCGGCTAAACGCTCTCCCATGCCCTCAATATTTTTGGCTAAGATTTTTTCTTTCGTTAATGCATACAAATCAGCAATATTACTAATTAAGCCAATTTCTAAAAATTGCTCTAACCAACGCTCACCCAAACCATCTATATTCATCGCTTTACGTGAGACAAAATGTGCTAAACGCCGCTGTACTTGTGCTTCGCAATAAAAATCGCCCGAACAACGAGCAATCACGCCTTTTTCGTCTTGGACAATGGCTGATTGGCAAACAGGACATTGACTAGGAAGAGTAATTACTTGGCTCTGTTCTGCTTTGTGTAATACCTGTGTCACTTTAGGAATTACATCCCCTGCACGACACACTTCAATGGTGTCACCAATCGCCAAATCTAAACGTTTAATTTCGTCCATATTATGCAAGGTAATATTACTAATCGTCACACCACCAACAAACACAGGTTTTACACGAGCGACAGGCGTTAATGCCCCTGTTCGTCCCACTTGAAAATCAACGGCCTCTAACATGGTACTCGCTAATTCGGCAGGAAATTTATAGGCAGTTGCCCAGCGTGGCTCACGACTAACAATGCCTAATCGTTGTTGTTTAGCTAGCTCATTGACTTTAATCACCACCCCATCAATGTCATAAGGTAATTGACTACGTTGCTGCTGAATTTGAGCAAAAAACTGGGCGGCAAACTTAGCTCCAATACCTGTTTGAATTTGGTCACTAATGGTAAAGCCCAAGCTTTTTAGCCACTGTAAAACTTCATATTGGGTTTTTGGTAATTCTTGGCCATCAATTTGGGCAACAGCATAGGCATAAAATGCCAAAGGTCGTTGGGCTGCAATTTTGGGGTCTAACTGGCGAACACTGCCTGCCGCCGCATTGCGTGGATTAGCAAAAATTTTTTCGCCTTTTTGTTGAGCCTCCGCATTTAATTTATGAAAACCCGCTTTAGGCATTAAGACCTCACCACGCACTTCTAATATTGCTGGTGGTGTTAAGGTATTTAACTGTAATGGTAAATTTCGAATGGTTTTTAGATTATGACTAATATCTTCGCCCGTCGTGCCATCACCACGTGTTGCACCTTGTTTAAATAGTCCATTCTCATAAATTAAACTAATCGCTAAACCATCTAATTTTAATTCGGCACAATATTCAATATCACTACTCGTTTCTAAACGTTCTTTTATTTTGCGTTCAAAATCGTTTAATTCATCTTGGCTAAATACATTGCCCAACGACAACATCGGTATTCTATGCTCAATACTATTAAATGCCGATAATGCCTCACCGCCAACTTTTTGTGTGGGTGAATCTGGATTTTGTAATTGCGGATAATCTTTTTCTAATTGTAGTAATTGCCTAAATAAAATATCGTATTGTGCATCACTAATTTGTGGATTATCTAACACATAATAACAGTGATTATGATGACGTAATTGCTCTCTTAAGTATAATGCCTGCTGAATAATTTGTTCCGATAACACGTTTTCATTCCCAAAATTAAATTCAAAATTACTCATACTGATAATGACTCAAGACAAAAAAATATACTAGCTAGCTACGCTATTAAACGACTACTTATGACTTACACGATTATCACTGGTTTATTCACATTTACCGCATCCACCAGAAAGCGTGCTAATGTCAGTAAAATACGTAAGGTATTTCTGACGCAAAAACAAAGCCCCAAAAATGGGGCTTTTGTTTTTCTAGACTTATATTTATTTACAATAAGTCTATGGCTCTATTATGACGATAGAAGATCAAACAGCTTTGCTCATCAAGTGGTGACGAGTAAACTCCATAACAAATTCACGGTAATGTTCCGTTAACTGACGGTTTAATGGTTGTTGATTTTGATCTAATACTTGGCCACAGAATTCATGAGCTAAACGCTTAGCCGTGTCAATCATCATATCATAAGCTAATAAAGGTTGTTGATTTGGTAAGGCAACAAACAAGGTCACGGCATTAATAAACTCAGAACCCATTGCTTCTAAATCAAATGCACCTGATTCATCAACACGAGCCATGCTAAATAATACTTGGCCATGGCCATTTGGATGTTCGTGACGATGGAACATACCCATTTCGCCAAAACGTAAACCATAATTTGATACGGCCTTTAATAAACGCTCGCCATCAAAAGGCACACGACCAGAAGTCACATATAAAACCACATAGTCTTGACCTTCAACCACTTTACTTTGTGATTGAGACATCGCAACAGTGTCGATAAATTCATCATCAGCAACCGTTTCTTCCTCTTCGGCAACAGGCTCAATACGTGGCTCGTGGCGAACTGGTAAAATTGCCACATTGCTTTGCTGAACAACAGGTTGCTCAACAACAAACTTCACAGTGTCTAACTCTTCATTAGCGGCAAAAGTCTGTGTAAAATCAGTAGATTGCTCTGCAGCTAATACAGGCTCAATATTACCTACTTTAGGTAAATGTGTACGTGAAGCACGTGCAATAATCGGAAAACCATCAACAATGGTACATTCATCAGTTAAAGCAGGCTCAATACGAGCTTGTTGTTTTTTCTGCTGGGACAAATCAAATATTGTTTTGGCCAACACAACGAGAGCAACCACAAGGGCGATCCCGATTCCCATTTCCATCGTCATAACAGATCTCTCAGGCAGCGGCTAAGGCTGCGGCTTGTTCTACATTAACGGTCACCAAACGTGAAACACCAGGTTCATGCATGGTAACACCCATTAATTGCGTTGCCATCGACATCGCAATTTTATTGTGTGTGATATAAATAAACTGTACTTGCTGCGCCATTTCTTCCACGAGTCGGCAAAAACGTCCTACATTAGCGTCATCTAATGGTGCATCCACTTCGTCTAGTAAACAAAATGGTGCAGGATTTAATTGAAATATCGAAAATACTAGGGCTAAAGCCGTTAATGCTTTTTCACCACCCGATAATAAATGGATGGTGGCATTTTTTTTACCCGGTGGTCGCGCCATAATACTCACGCCACTGGTTAAGGTATCCTCTCCCACTAAACTTAATGACGCCATACCGCCACCAAATACTTTAGGGAATAAATGCTGTAATCCTTCATTTACCCGATTATAAGTATCAATAAATAAACTACGTGTTTCTTTATCAATATGTTTAATCGCTGCTTCTAATTTAGTTAATGCCTCTTCTAAATCTTGGGCTTGATTATCTAAATACTGTTTTCTTTCTGCTTGCTGTTGATATTCATCAATCGCGGCTAAATTAATAGCACCTAATCGCGATATTTTATTGGCTAATTGCTCCAAACGCATTTGCCATTCTGACTCATTTATTTGCACATTTAGATAATCGGCTATTATCTCGGTATTAATATTAAATTCTTTTAACTGCTCGACAATATGGCCTTGATGTGCCGATAAATTTTGCCATTGCAAACGATTTTTTTCTAATTGTTGACGTAATGGTTCTAAAGACATTACCAAGCTTTGGCGTTGCTGTTCCAATTGTCGATAATATTGAGTCACCGAATGCAAATCTTGTTCCATTTGCTGTAATGTTTGTTCAGCAATTAATTTTTCTGCCATTAATTCTTCGAGAACTAATTTTAATTCAGCCACAGGTTCTATTAATGCTTCAATATCACGCTGCATATCCACAGTTTGTTGATCTAAACTCATTAAATAATGTTGCTGACGTTGTTTATTTTGACTTAATGCTGCTAAACGAGTTTCTAAGCCTTGAACTTTTAATGCCGTTTGATGATTTTGTTGTTGGGTTTGCTGCACACTAAAACGCGCATTATGTAATAATACTCGGTTATTTTCTCGAGCTTGTTGTAAATCCTCAATCAACAATTGCTGTTCTTGTAAATCTTGTAAATGCTGCTCTAACTGCATCCGTGATTCAGCTAATGATTCTTGATCTAATTCGCTTTGTTCGGCTAACTCGGCTAGCTCTTGGCGCAAACGCTGGGCTTGTAATTGAGTTTGTGTTAATTGTGCCTGTAATTTGGCTAATTTAGCTTGCTCCGCACCACGCTGCTGTAAATGGCTCGACAGTTGGCGCTGTGCTTGTAAACGCTGCTGTTCCATTTGTTGTTGTAATTGATTGAGCTGCACTTGCTGTTGTTGCGCTTCACTAATCTCTTGGTGCAAATGCGCTAATTGCTGTTGTAAAGCCTCTAAGCTGTGTTGACGAGCTAAAACACTATCTTCACCTTTACCCAACACTTTCAACCATGTTTTACCAACACAATAACCATCTTCGGTGATAATAGACTCACCATTAGCCAGTTGTTGACGTTGTGCCAAGGCTGTTGGCAAATCGGCAACGGCATAAACCTGTGTTAATAAATCTTGGGCAATCTCTGAAACAAGATTTTGTGCGAGGCTTCCCTGTTTTAATGCTGTGTTTGCACCACGCTCAATCAACACTAATGCGGGACTTTGGCTAACATCAATTTGGCTAATATCATCAACCACAATCGCTTTTAATACATCAGCTAACACAGTTTCGACCAAAGGCTCAAAACCCTGTTCTACTTTTAATACCTCAGCCAAACGTGGCTGCTCAGCTAAGCCTTGTTGTTGTAACCAACGATACTGCTGTTGATTATCACGTCCCACGGCTGCTTGTTGCAAAGCTTGTAAGGCGGATTGTTGGCCTTCAGCTTTTTGCTGTTCACTTTTGAGTTTATGTAAGTTTTGCTGTAACTGTTGTGACTGTTGTGCGGCCTGAGTAAGCTTGTCGCTTAATTGTTCAAGCTCAGCTTGTTCATCTTGTAATAAGACATCAAGCTCAGCCAAAGCTTCTTGCTGCATCGCCACATCATCTAATAAACCATCGGTCGCAAACTCAGCTAACTCTTTTTGCAAGCGTTGTTGACGTTCTTGGCTACGCAATAAAGCTTGCTCATAAGCTTGTACTTTAGCTTGCCATACTTGCACTTGTGAGGTGCTTTGGGCGATTTGTTGTTGCTTAATTTCGTAAGCTTGTTGCTGTTGCAATAAGTTTTGCTCAGCATCAAATAATTGGCTGTTTTGTTCGGCTAATAACGCATGCAATTCATCAAGCACAGGCTTCAATTCATTAAGTTGAGCGTCCAACATTGCCCATTCTTCGGCATCTTGCACCGATTCTTGTTGTGCTTGTTGCTGACGTAAAACCACGCTCTGTTGTTGTTGCAATAATTGCTGACGATGCTGTTGCAAATGGGCAATTTGTTGTTGGTTTTGATTGATACTATTCGCTACACCATAAACATGATTTTGAGCACCATGTAAATCTTGATGAGCTTGTTCTTCTTTTTGACGCTCAAGCACCAAAGCTGCTTCTAAATGCTGTTGCTGATCCAATGACTGCGCTAACTGTTCGGCTTGCTGTTGAATTTGCAATTCATATTGGGCAAGCTCTTGCTGAATAGTCTGCCAACGCCATGCAAATAATTCGATTTTAGTTTGACGTTCTTCGGTTTTTAAGGCGCGATATTTTTCGGCAGCATCCGCTTGCTTTTGCAGATGGCTTAACTGACGGGTTAATTCATCACGAATATCATTTAAACGCGCTAAATTATCACGCGTATTAGTTAAACGGGTTTCTGTTTCTTTGCGACGCTCTTTATAACGAGAAATACCTGCGGCTTCTTCAATATAAACCCGTAACTCTTCAGGGCGCGCTTCAATTAAGCGTGAAATCATCCCCTGTTCAATAATTGCATAAGAACGAGGGCCTAATCCTGTTCCCAAAAAAATATCAGTAATATCTTTACGACGACAACGGCTGCTATTTAAAAAATAATCAGATTTACCATCACGATTGACTTGGCGACGGACACCAATTTCATTATAACGGGCATATTCTCCGCCTAATGTGCCATCACTATTATCAAAAATTAATTCAATACTGGCTTGGCCAACAGGTTTACGGCCACTAGAACCATTAAAAATAACATCCGCCATTGACTCGCCACGTAAATAACGCGCAGACGACTCACCCATTACCCAACGAACGGCATCGATAATATTGGATTTACCACAACCATTTGGCCCTACGATGGCAGATAAATTCGTAGGGAATGGCACAGTGGTGGCATCCACAAATGATTTAAAACCCGCTAGCTTAATACTTTTAAGGCGCATGGTTATTTATTCATTAATTAGGGGTAAAAGATAAATCATCCATAAACGAATGAGCTGATTTTTGATTGAAGCTATCAAAAATTTTGATTAACAAACTTTTAAGTCTGAAAACAGCGCTTTACGGCGTCCTTGTAGTAAAAATCGTACAAATTCTATCGAAAAAAATAGACAGCTTATCGGTAATTTGCAACAAAATATTGCAAAAATGCCAAATAAATCGCTTTTTTAGAGTAAATATTCTTTTTGAATAATTTTTAGGCAGAAAATAATAAAAGATACTGTGAAAACTCTTAATGTTAATACTGAGATTTACCAAAAATTCAGTAAATCTCACTATATTAACGTCGTGAGCGTTGCGCCCACGCCAATTCGATTTGTTTCATTCTTGCTAATGAATCTAACACCAAATTACGCAAATGACGGCAAAAATCATCAACTAATGCTGAAGCTTGATCACCTTTACGCATTAAAATCGCTTCTACAATTGATTTAAAATGATTATGCGCTTCTTGTAATTCACGTTTATTGGTATGTAAGGCTAAATAATAACTACGTTGTAATGCTGGCTGAAGGTCTTCCAACATTTCCTCAATATAACTATTCATCGCAAAACGACAACTTAAATGAAAAAATTCAAATGAACCTTCATAAAATGCTTCAATATCGCCCTGACGAGCAACATTTTGGAGTTTATCTAATAAAGACGTAAATGGTTCTACATCATGTTGACGCCAATTATCAGCCGCGCGACGCGCAATTAAGCCTAATAACAAAGCAATCATTTCAAATAAACTACGGATTTGTTGGGCAGACATTTCCGAGACTACCGCACCACGACGCGGATAAATTTCGATTAAATGACGACGTTCCAAAATCAATAAGGCTTCACGAACAGAGCCACGACTGACATTAAGCTCGTTGGCGATACGCAACTCTTGAATACGCTCACCTTCAACTAAGTCACCTGTAACAATTTGTCGTCCCACATGTCGAGCAATTTGTTCTGCTAAACTCTCTGCCGCTTTAAAAGCCATGATTCACACCCTGTATAGCCTAATAAGAACAGTCGATAAAATGACCTTGTTCTATTTGTACCCATTCACAAAAAGATGCTAGCATGAGCCACTATACAGTCTCAACAACTTTTGTCAAACAATCTTACATATTTTAATCCTGTTTTAAGGTCAAATTAGTAATAACCTGTTGATTTTGAGATAATTCAACGGCATTAGGTTCTAAGATAAAAATCCGATTAGCGGCTATTTGATATTTTTCAACTAATTGATTTCTAATGCTCTTTGCCCGCTCTAAAGCCAATTGTCTTAAATCACCTTCAGTAACAGGCTGTGCTTGAATCAATTTATCAATTAATGTTTGTTGATAAATAGCCGTTTGTGTGGTCAAACTCTGTCCCTCTGCGCTCGGTTTTAGCGTTAATACTTTTTGTTGTGCTAAAGCTTCTGTACCTATTTGTTGACTATAGAGCTTTTCTAATAAGCTAATACTGATCGCTTGATTAGGATAATTGCTATTCCATAATTGCTTAAATTTTGCTTGTTGTAAGGCTGCCAACTCTTGTTGTTGATTAAAATTACCTCGTACCTCTATTTGTAAATCAGCTTTCTTTTGCAAAATATCGGCTACTTTTTGCACATTGGTACTGGCTTGTTCATTAAGCTGGCTATTAGCTAGGTCAAAGGGAATATTATCAATATCATCTTGGCCATTGACCAAACCTGCTAAAAACCTAAACGGAGCGGTTGCTACTTTGGTCACAACATTGACCACAGCCTGCCAAATAATTGGGCCTACTTTAAATTTTGGGTCATCTAAACTGCCTGTAATGGGAATATTTAAGTCAATCACGCCATGACTATCTTTTAAAATGGCTAGAGCCAATCGTAAAGGTAAATTTTTGGCATCAGGACTGTCTACCCTTTCTCCCAAAGTCAGTTGATTTAAAACCACTTTATTACTAGCCACCAATTGCCGATTGGCCACTTGATAATTTAAATCTAGGGATAATTTTCCTTTATCAATACGATAGCCTGCAAATTTAGCCGAGTAAGGCGTAAGAGTCGTCAATTCAACATTATCAAACTTTAACGCAATATTGGTCTTCTGATCAGGCTTAAAAGGGTTTACTTGCCCTTTAATCACCGCTTTACCATATTGGTCAACACGTCCATTTAATTGAACCGTAGCTAATTTATTAGTCTGTGTAGAAATATGATTAATTTGGCCTGACAAAGCTTGAATCCCTGTGGCAAATTGTGGGGTTAAACTTAAATCGGCAAATAACATAGAGCCATCGTTGACTTGTACTTTATCAATATTCAAAGGCATAGTTTGCTTATTATTTTTAGTATTAGTTTTACT
>NZ_CALETI010000268.1 GCF_937920075.1 uncultured Agitococcus sp. | reverse complement strand
CTGAACCTGAACCTGAACCTGAACCTGAACCTGAACCTGAACCTGAACCTGAACCAACAGCTATTGTTTTGCCATTTCAGCAAGCTAAAGTTCAAACTGTTGCTAATGATGAGCTTATATGGACACCACAAGCTTGGTATGATTGGGTAATGAGCAGTGGTTTAACAGGCATGGCCTCCAGTTTTGCCAAACATGGTTTATTACAGGGGCAAAAATTGGGAACGGCAGTGCTACAAATTGCGCCACGCCACGAAGTATTGGCTCAGCAGGCGTATGAGACTGTTAAAAAACGACTACTACAAGATTTTGCTCAATTAGAGTTACAATTAGCTTTAGTTGAACCAATCGCACAAACACCATTACAGCTAGAAGAGCAGCGTTTATTGGCAATACGTCAACAGGCACAAGCAGAGTTCTTGGCTGATCCGATGGTACAAAACTTAATGCAAACCTTTAATGCACAATTAATTGTGGACTCTTTGATAGTTGGAGATAAAAAATGAATGTACAAGCATTAATGCAACAAGCTCAAAAAATGCAAGAGCAAATGCAAAAACAAATGAAAAAAGCACAAGATGAATTAGCCGTAACCGAAGTAACGGGTGAGTCTGGTGCGGGTTTAGTTAAAGTCACGATGACTGGCAAACATGATGTTAAGCGTGTGGTGATTAGTCCAGAGTTAATGCAAGAAGAAAAAGATATTTTAGAAGATTTAATTGCTGCGGCGGTGAATGATGCAGTACGTAAAGTAGAAACTGTCACCCAAGAAAAAATGGCAACAGCTAGTGCAGGTATGGGGTTACCTGCAGGATTTAAAATGCCGTTTTAATCGACCTCACCTCAACCCTCTCCTAAAAGGAGAGGGCGTTCTTGAGCCTTTTTTATGTTTAGTCCTCTTGTTTCAGAATTAATTCAAGCATTACGTGTGTTACCCAGTGTTGGCCCAAAGTCAGCACAACGTATGGCTTTACATTTATTAGAACGAAATCGTCAAGGCGGGGAGCATTTGGCCGAAGTCTTAGCCAAAGCTATGCAAGAGGTACAACATTGCCAACAATGTCGAACTTTAACCGAACAAAAAATTTGTCAAATTTGTGCCAATCATGCCCGCGATCATCATGTGTTGTGTGTGGTTGAGTCACCTGCCGATATTTTAGCGATTGAGCAAAGTGGCAGTTATAGTGGTTTATTTTTTGTATTAGCAGGGCATTTATCACCTTTAGATGGTATAGGCCCGCAAGAATTAGGCATTCCATTATTAATCAATCGTATCAAGCAAGAAGGCATAGAAGAGTTGGTATTAGCAACCAATGCCACTGTCGAAGGCGAAGCCACCGCTCATTATATACGTGAAGCGTGTAAACATTACGCGGTAAAAGTAACGCGTATTGCTCATGGTGTGCCCTTAGGTGGCGAATTAGAAATGGTTGATAGTCATACTTTGGCGAGAGCTTTGAGTCAAAGACAGAGTTATTAAACAGTTTTGCTTGTAACTAAAAAATCCTTGTCATAAAGCCACTTTAAAGGCTAAGTTGCAGAAAATTTAGCATTATTTGGCAAGAGATAAACTTAATGGATACTTTAACCGCTTTATTGACTCGCACTTCTCATGGTGCATTAACTGAGCCAGCTCCCAATTCAGCCGTTTTAAATCAAGCCTTTCAAGCCGCTTTACGCGCACCCGACCACCGAATGTTGCGTCCGTGGCGATATTTGATTATTGAGGGGGAGGCACGTCAGCGTTTGGGCGAATATTTTTTGCAGGCAGGTTTACAAGATAATCCACAATTAGCCGATGTTGAACAACAACGCTTATTAAAAATGCCTTTACGTGCGCCAATGATTATCGTAGCCATTACTACCTTTAAAGAAGATGCCAAAGTGCCAATGGTTGAGCAAGTTTTAAGTACAGGTGCAGCGGTACAAAACTTTTTATTGGCTTTACATGCTCAAGGATTTGCTAGTATGTGGCGTACAGGTTGGGTCACAGAACATCCAATTATTAAACAATCGTTAGGTGTTCTGTCTAATGAACAAATTGCAGGTTTTGTCTATGTGGGTACGGCAGCAACGGCACTTAAAACACCAACTTTGTTAAATGTTGATGATTTTGTCCAAACATGGCAGGGTTAAATCATGGAGCAGCAAGCCGCACTCAATTTTTTGCAGCAGTATTTACAAAAGCATTTACCCTTAACTGTTGCGATGCAAGTGCAGCCTCAAGTTTACGATGGTCAATCTTTACAGCTTTTTGCACCATTAGCGGTCAATCATAACGACAAAGGCACAGCCTTTGCTGGTAGTTTAAGTAGCTTAGCCACGGTATGTGGTTGGTGTTTGGTGATGCTATGGACAAAAGAAAAATATCAACAAGCTTGTCAGGTGACTGTGGCAACCGCACAGATTGATTATAAAAAACCTACCACCAGTGATTTTATCGCCATTGCCAAATTGCCCTCAGCCGAACAATTGGCACAAGTACAGCAAAGTTTAATTCACAAAAAAAGGGCGCGTATCACCGTTAGCATAGAAATCCATGACCAACAAGGTATGACTGTGCAGCAAGTGGCGGATTATGCTATTTGGGTGGTATAACAAAAATTGCCGCAATAATCACAAGCGTTCACTAGACAGTTGCCTTAACATACTCTAAGGTATGGACATACTCTGGAGTATGTTTATGCGCGATAAACTAATCACTATTCTAAAACACTTGAGCCAGCAGCATCCGCTACAACAAATTAGTGCTGAGCAGGTGGCTCAAGCTGCCCAAGTTTCAGTAGAAGTGGTCTTGCAAACTTTAGGTTCTGCCGAAAACTATCCTGCCTTAATTGCCTATGAGCAACCTAATATTACCCGTGATCGTATTTTGTGTGCAGCCATGACCGTGTTTGCTCATAAAGGATGGCAAAAAACATCTTTAGATGAAGTGGCTGCGGTTGCAGGCATGACTAAAGGGGCGATTTATTGGCATTTTCGCAACAAAAACGATCTATTTTTTGGCCTATTAGATGCTCGCTTACAACGAGATATTTCGCCTGTGCAAAATGAAATTCAAGCAGCCATTAATTTGGCCAAACAAGGCGAGCCATTAACGGCAATGACTGAGTTATTTAGCCAAGCATGGTCGCGCTCGGCAGGTGATAGTGCGTGGTCACGTTTGTATTTAGAGGTAATGAGCCAAGCTCAAGAACCCGAAATTGCCCAACGCTTATCAGGACTGTATGAGCATATTTGGCATTTATCCAGTCAGTTTGTCGAGGCCATGCAACAGGGTGGGTTAACACGACAAGATTTTTCGCCACAAACCTTAGCCAAATTATGGTGCGTGATTTTTGATGGGGTGATGGCAGCCGCCATTGCTAATCCAAATTTAGATGTTCGGAAATTAGCAGAGCAATTTATGCCGATTTTATGGCAAGGCTTAGCACCACGTTAATAAACAAGAATGATTGATATTTATTTAGAGGGTAAAATAACCATGTTTAAACCCAAATTAATCTATGTTGCTGTTGTGGCAACATTATTAGTGACGGCTTGCGGTGAAGAAAAAACCAGTGCAACAGCAACCGTGTTACCAGCAACGCCTGCTAGTTTAGAGCTTGCCAAAACCGATGTAGCCACTGTTGTTGAGCAACGTTTGCAAAAGAGTGTGTCGTTAACAGGTCAATTACAAGCCCTCAATTACACCACTGTTCAATCGGAAGTAAACGCCAGTGTCGCTCAAGTCTTAGTGCGCGAAGGCGAGTCAGTTAAAAAGGGACAAACATTGGTGCAGTTAGCCACTCAAGACTTACAAGCACGAGCCAAACAAGCCGAAGCAGCATTAGCCTCTGCCAAAGCAGAGTCTGTATTAGCCAATGCGGTTAAAGAGCGCAACGAACAATTATATAAAGACCATTATATTTCCGACATTGATTACAAACGTGGGATTGCCGAAGCTCAAGCACGCAGCGAAAACGTCAAGGCGCAAGAGTCTTTATTGAGTATTGCTAAAAAAGCCTTAAATGATGCAGTGATTGTGTCACCAATCAGTGGTGTCGTTGCCAAGCGTCATATACAAGCAGGGCAAATGGTGGCAATGAATAGCCCTGTGTTGGATGTCGTGGATTTGAGCCAATTAGAGTTGGTAGCCAGTATTGCACCCGAACATTTAGCCTCGTTACAAGTTGGTCAAACTTTACAATTTAATGTTCAAGGATTTAACGAGAACTTTTCTGCCAAAGTGAGTCGAATTAATCCTGTTGCCGATGCAGCTACACGTGCGGTGACGTTTTATGCTACGGTGCAAAATCCACAAGCCCAGTTAAAAGCAGGTTTATTTGTGCAAGGTGTTTTGGCTTTAGGCTCAGCCACACAAGGTTTAGTCGTGCCTAAAACAGCATTAAGACATGAACAAAATCAAGATTTTATTTGGATTATTGAAACAAATAAATTAACTAAACGAGCAGTTAAGGTTGACATTGTTGATGATAAAACGGGATTAGCCTTAATTAGCCAAGGTGTGCAACTTAGTGAAAAAGTGGTGTTAGCCCAGCTTAATGCACAAGCCGTTAATATGCCCATTAAAATCGTGGAGTAATAATTATGTGGTTAACACGTGTCAGTGTGCAAAACCCTGTATTTGCTGCCATGATGATGTTTGCATTAATGGTATTGGGTTTATTTGCCTATAAAGATGTTGGGGTGGAAGAGTTTCCCAATGTCGAATTTCCCTTTGTGATTGTTTATACCAATTACCCCGGTGCATCGCCCGAAGTGGTGGAGTCAGATGTTACGCGTAAAGTTGAAGATAGTGTTAACACCATTTCAGGTGTCAAACGAGTAATTTCTACTTCTTATGAAGGACATTCTTTTGTGGCTATTGAGTTTTATCTCAATGTGCCTGTCACGGTGGCGGTGCAAGATGTGCGCGATAAAATTGCGGTACTCAAAACCACTTTTAGAGATGAAATTAAAGACCCGATTGTTGAACGTTATAATCCGGGTTCAGTGCCAGTATTGTCGTTGGCATTTACCTCAACAACTTTGCCGATGCGTGAGCTAAGCACCTATATTGATCAAAAAATCAGTAAACGTCTACAAACCGTGTCGGGTGTGGGTAAAGTCGAAGTGTTGGGAGCAGTTAAACGCGAAGTCCGTATTAACTTAAAACCACAAGCCCTACAAGCGTATCGGATTGGTGTCGATGAAGTCTTAAGAGTGTTACAACTCGAAAATTCTGAATTGCCAT
Source organism: uncultured Agitococcus sp. (assembly GCF_937920075.1). Classification (GTDB taxonomy): domain Bacteria; phylum Pseudomonadota; class Gammaproteobacteria; order Pseudomonadales; family Moraxellaceae; genus Agitococcus. Next base: position 5,743 of record NZ_CALETI010000268.1, on the reverse strand, counting down.
CGGGTACGATTAAATCAGGTAATCAAGAGCAAGTTGTACAAATTAAAGGCCGTTTGGCTGAGCCAGAACAATTTAAGCGTTTAATTGTGGCGCGTCGTCAAGGAATGCCAATTTATTTAGAGCAAGTGGCAGATGTGGTTGATGGTGAGCAAGACTTAGAGTCAGCGGCATTAATCAATGGTCAACCTGCCGTCTCTTTGGATGTGATTAAAAGCTCTGGTGCAAACGTCATCGAAGTGGTTGATAAAGCCAACGAAACCCTTGCCGAAATTCGCCAACAACTACCAGCAGGTGTAAGCATGACGGTGGTGGCGGATAGCTCAAAGTCTATTCGTGCCTCTTTGGCCGATGTGCAAAAAACCTTATTAGAAGGGGCAGCATTAGCGATTTTAATTGTCTTGTTATTTTTGGGCTCATGGCGTAGCACGGTGATTACAGGCTTAACCTTGCCCATCTCGTTATTAGGAACAATTTTCGCCATTTATTATTTTGGTTTTACCATCAATTTAATGTCATTAATGGCCTTATCGTTGTGTATCGGTTTGTTGGTGGACGATGCGATTGTTGTCCGTGAAAACATTGTGCGTCATGCAGCAATGGGCAAAAGCCATTATCAAGCCGCTTTAGATGGCACCAATGAAATTGGTTTAGCGGTCTTAGCCACCACCTTAACCATTATTGCCGTGTTTTTACCTGTTGCCTTTATGGGCGGTATTATTGGTCGTTTCTTCTTTCAATTTGGGGTAACAGTCAGTGCGGCAGTGTTGTTGTCGATGTTTGTTAGTTTTACTCTTGACCCGATGTTGTCATCTGTTTGGCCAGATAAACATAAACATGGTGAAAGACGTACAGGCTTTGGTGGCTTTTTAGATAAATTCTCCGACTTTTTGGAATGGTTGGGCGATATTTATAGCAAATTAATTGCATGGTCATTACGTCATCGGCGTATTACTTTAGGTATTGCTTTTGCGAGCTTGATAGGCGCGTTTTCTTTATCGGGCATGATTGGTAAAGAATTTGTGCCTGAGCCTGACTTAAGCGAAATTGGTGTCGGTTTTGAAACCGCTCAAGATTCTTCTTTAGAATATACGTTAAGTAAAGTACATCAAGCCGAGGATATTATTAGACATTATCCCGAAGTGATTAGCACCTACGCTACCATTAACACCAGTTCTGATCCGGGCCGAAACCAAGCCAGTATTCGGGTGTTGTTAAAACCCAAACAGCAACGCACTTTAAGCCAAAAAGAGTTGATTAATATTTTTCGTCAGCGTTTAAATCAAATTGCAGGCATTAATATTACCTCGGTTGCGGCGGCTAAAGAATCGGTATCGGGTGGCATGAAGCCGATTATGCTCAGTGTGCAAGGTTCTGACCTTAAAGAATTGCAACGTATCTCGCAAGAAATTGCCGATGGTATGCGTAAAATTGATGGTTTGGTGGATATTGAATCGTCATTAAAAGCCAGTAAACCAACAGTGGCGGTTGAGCTTAATCGTGATGCGGCCAGTGATGCAGGGCTAAGTGTGGCCTCTATTGGTAATGCTTTACGCCCCTTATTGGCAGGCGATGCAGTCACCACATGGCAAGATGCTCAAGGTGAAAACTATGATGTGCGCGTGCGTTTGCCCGAAACTGAACGCCAACAAGTGACTGATTTAAGTAATCTACATTTTGCTAGTACACGCAAAGACCCACAAACCGATGCGCCGTATATGATTCCTTTGGGACAAGTGGCAACTTTTGAGCAAAGCGAAGGAGCAGCACAAATTAATCGCCGTAACTTAATGCGTGAAGTATTAATTCAAGCCAATACCGATGGTCGTCCTGCGGGTGATATTGGTGTCGATGTGAAGAAGTTGCAAGACAGTATTAAATTGCCTTCGGGTTATCGTTTTGAAACCGAAGGCGCAAATAAAGATATGGCGGAGTCAGCAGGTTATGCAGCTACTGCATTATTGTTAGCCATTATCTTTATTTACATGGTTTTAGGCTCACAATTTAATAGTTTTCTTTATCCTGTTGCGATTATGACTTCTTTGCCTTTGTCGTTAATTGGCGTATTTATGGCCTTGTTTGTGTTTAGTAGTACGCTCAATTTATTCTCGATTATTGGTATTGTTATGCTCATGGGCTTAGTCACCAAAAATGCGATTTTATTAATTGATTTTATTAAAGTGGCGGTAGAAAAAGGCGAAGAACGTACCCACGCGATTGTGATGGCAGGTCGCACGCGCTTACGCCCGATTTTAATGACCACGATGGCGATGGTGATGGGCATGATGCCGCTTGCTTTGGGTTTAGGAGATGGTGCAGAACAACGCGCACCTATGGCTCATGCGATTATTGGTGGGGTAATTACGTCCACACTATTAACCTTGATTGTTGTGCCTGTCGTTTATACCTATTTGGATGATATTAAAAAATTGGTAAAGAGGGCTTTGACGAAGAAAGTTTAGTTGATAAAGGGGATAGATAATTACAGTCTATCCCTTGTTAAGAATTTACGCATAGATATTTGAGTTTAGTGTAGCCCAAAAACAAGCGGGGCAGATAAACTGCCCCGATTTGTTTCCATCCCGCTGTTCCTTACACAACCTTGTGTTTCCTTTCCATTTAAACTTGCCTCTCGGCAGGTAGTCCATTTCCTATTTCCACTGACGCTTCCAGACGAATCCTTAGTAGCTTCTTGCCACTTCCTTTTGTACTTCCAAGTACTATCAGCGTCCTAGCTAATCCTTAACGGCCTTGTTGCATTCATCATGAATGTCTTGTCCAAAAATCCTGCAACAACCTTGTTGTGTTAATATTAACATAAAGAAGATTAACTACAAGTACTCCCAGCCAACTAAATAACCACAACTCTATCTATGTTTTTTATTTTTTGTTTTTAAAACAGCAGGTTAATATTTTGTTGTGAAGAAAAATGACTATTTTTGCGATAAAATACTACGTTAAATGTAGTATTATTACGACAAAATAAGTCTTCTAAAATAACGTAAAAATAACAGCCTAATAACAAAAACCAACAGCAAAAAAATGCATTTTGCAATACCTTTATACAGACAATATAGCACTAAGCGAAATGCCATTAACATTATAACGATAAGCACCGTGTTTTAAGATGATCGCTTAGTATATTCAAAAATCAGGACTGACGTATTTCTCCGAAAGCTCGTGTTGAACGAAGTCGAAACAAGTACGTTTTTGTGAATATGAAATCGTTGACAACGGTTGAAGTGTGCACAAATAAGTGATAGCCGCATAAGTCCAAAAAGTTTTGTGTTTGATTCGAGTTTTGCGAAACTAAGAGGTTTGTGAATGAGAAAATACCAGCCAATTTCTGCTCTTTTGGCTTGTTTATCAGGGGTATTCTGCATGCAAAATGTATTTGCAGACCCTAATCATCCTCATCAGCCATACTTATTATCTATCAAATTAGCGCCAGCATTTTGTGTATTAAATCCTGAAAGACAAAAAACAAAACAATGCCAAGAAGGATATGCCATTATTGTCCATGGTTTGTGGAAAGAAAAAAATGTCGTTAAGGAAGAATCTCCTTGTACTGAGCAGCCTCCAGAGCTATCACCTGTGCAGCAACAAGTTTTAGAAAGAATTATGCCAGACGAGGAAATGCGTAATAAGGCATGGCAGCGTTATGGGGCATGTACAGGTATGTCTGCACAAGAGTATTTTCGGGTAATTATGAATTATGCAAACAAACTTCGCCTACCTAATATTTTTAAAGAAGAAAGCAGAGATGATCGTTCATTTGATCAAGAATATTTAGTTCAAGAAATTCAAAAAATAAATATCAATTTACCTGAAAAAGGTTTTTATTTACGTTGTCAAACTAAACAAGATAAAACTTTTTTGACAGAGGTCAGAGTATGTTATGACAAGTTAGGACAATTTGCGGAGTGTAAGACTTATCAGCCTAATTGTCCTCAACTAGTGACGCTCAGAGCTGTTAAGTAGGGTATTCAGAAAGCAGTTATCAAAAATATTTAAAAGTTTAGAGTTAAATAGGGGCTATTGACGTTTTGCTTGCGGTGCATATGCAAAATATCAATAGTTCCTAAGTTTATTTTTACTTTTTTTAGACGTCTAATCAAATCTTCATTAAATTCTATCTGCTTAGAGTCACAGTCTGTAACGATTTATTGATGTTAGTATCCATATCTTGCATAAAATTGTGATCAATTCGTTAGATTAATTGTCCTCTGTTATGACGTAATTACCCTGATTTTTTTGATTGCGCCATAGATCAAGCTCTCCTACACTTAGCACTATTTTGTCTATGTAAAAATACAAGTGAATTTATATGACTACCCAATACTGCAAATATCATCCGCTATCTCAAGCAAATTGGTATTGTTCTACTTGTCAAATGAGCTTGTGTGATGATTGTATTCAACCATCCGTTGAGAGGGAGGTATTACCAACTTGCTTATTGTGCAGTAAAGAAGTGAGTAGTTTACAACAGGCAGAAGTAGTGGTGCCTTTTTGGTTGCAATATACACATTTTATGCGTTTGCCTTTGAGTTTATTGGGGATTTTTTTATTAATTGTTTTATTTGTCTTTCCGCAGCTTTTTCCAGATAAGTTGATGTTGCTTGCGGCATTGATGGCTTATAGCGTATCTGCATTGTATGGCTGGTCATTAATGCAACAGTCTGCAACAGGCGAGTTAAAAGATATAAACTTACAAACACTTGTCAAACAAACCAAAGGATTAGCCCTACAAATATCCTTAGTGATGGGAGTTGTGCTGACAGGATTAGATTGGTTGTCGTTGCATTATAGTAAAGTAGCTATGCTCTTAAATATAGCGGCTGCTATTGTTTTTCCTGCAATGTTGATTAGTGCGACTGTGGATAAAAGTCTTAGTGCCTTATTCAAAGTAGATCAAATTAAACAGGTTATTTCTTCATTAAGATTTTTTTATGTACCTGTTTTTATGGTATCAGTGGTACTTTGGTTAATTAGTTTTGCAGTGATTAGTTTATTGGCTGATGTGTTAATGCCATTAACTGCTCAGGGACTCAATCAATCATTACACGCGTATGGCGTTTGGGTCATGATGTCTGTGGTGGGTTATGTGTTGTTTCAATTTCAACAAGTATTAGGCATAGAGTCGCAGACTAAACACAAAAAACGTTCGGTAATCGCTAAGCAAACCGATAAGCAAATAGCACGATTGGAAGTATATTTAAAAGAAGGGGCATTTGATAAGGCCGCAAGTTTATTAAAAACTTTAGCAGAGAAACAGCCTAATAATAGTGATATTCAAGAAAAATATTATCAATTACTCGTATTTATGAAAGATACCGAGTTAGCACCTTTGCAAGCATCAAATTATATGAATGCTTTGTTGCAAAATGGCCAAAAACAACAAGCTTTACAAGTTTTTCTTAAATTGAAATGCCTTATTCCTGATTTTAAGCCAGCTAGTCCAGAAATGAACTTTGATTTGGCAAAAGCATTTATGGAAACGGGGGATTATCAGCGAGTTGTTGATTTATTAACGGATTTACATAAAGAGCATCCACATTTTCTGCAGGGAAACATATTTCAAGCGCTCCTGCTGGTGCATCTACTCTAGGTTCAGCGGTATACTTAGACCATAGGCCCAACATGACGCCATTTTTCAAAGCAAACATAACAAAAGTCGGAGACTCCTCAATAGGTTTTAATCCAAGCACCTCTTTCTGGTCAGTCGTAACGAGAACCTCCGGCATCT
>NZ_CALETI010000267.1 GCF_937920075.1 uncultured Agitococcus sp. | reverse complement strand
GATATTGATGATGTAATGCTTGCCCTACCTTGAGCCATGCGTCATATTCAAGCCCTTGCGCCTGATAAGCAAACAACAACCCGTTGACCTCATCATCTGACATATTAAGAGGTAAATCGCGTGTAAAATCATCATCGTCCGATTCATCAATAACAACATCATCAAACACAGACTTGACCAAGAATTTATCAACATCAAGCGCAACACCTTCGCCCGACAATGCCCAACGCTCGCCCCCTACCGCACAAGACGGATAAAACATAAACTGATTAGGCTTGTACGAGCATTCGTCATATATAGAAGGGTAGTAAGACTCGCAAAACGAGCGGCTAAGCTGCCTATATTCATCACGCGACACATCACGCGACAAAGGCAAAACTAAGCGCACACGAGGCTTATCAGACGTATGAGAATAAGTGCTATAAGCCACAAACGCGCCAAGCCCCATCAAATCCAAGTCAAACTCTAAATCGTCAATCGTGCCAGTGTATTTATCAATATCTAAAGTCAATAAAGAGCGACACAATAAATCTTCATCTACTCGCACATCATCACTAAACGCGCCACCAACAAAAAAGTCCGCTTTTTCTTTGTCGTCTAACTCAACATGAGTTGATAATTTTTTGACAATATCACCCCATGTTTTGGTAGTGTTTTTAACGATTCCCATGCCCCGACCGCATGACACCGCCATTTTGTAATCAGTCATTTTTATTTTCCTGTTTTGTATTATCATTCGTCACCGCCAAACGCCCACCCGATAAAACCATTATCTGAAATTGTTTATCCATCGGAGGGTACTGCTTCCACTTATGCACAGCATCGCGTGTTATACCTAAAACCTTAGCTAAACGAGTCGGGCCTCCCCAAAATTGAACCGCCTCTTGTGTTGTCATAATTCACACCTGTTTGTTGTTTAAAAAAAAATAAAGTATAAAAACTATACACTATTTTTTTAAACTATGGTACTATGATTTTTCACAAACAAACAAAAAGGTAACTTAAAATGAGCTTAGAAAACGAAATCAGTCAAT
>NZ_CALETI010000266.1 GCF_937920075.1 uncultured Agitococcus sp. | reverse complement strand
TAAAGCATCCAGCTCTTTTTCGGCGGCAAAGGTATAGATACGTTCACCATCAATCATGAGGGCATCTTTAATTCGACCCACTAACCACAAACGACCTTGTGTATCAAAAAAGCCTGCATCACCTGTTCTGTGCCAAACTAAACCATTGGCACGCGGAATTTTAGTTTCTTGGTTAGCAGCAGGATTATCAACATAGGCTTGTAACACGTGTTTACCTGACACCAAAATTTCACCCACATTTTCAACTTTTACAACTGCTTGTTGAACATCATCTTCATTATTGAGGGTGACATCGGGATTGCTTAAACAAACTTCGGCTTCGGCGACAGGCTCACCGACTAAATGACCTGCATAGGTATTCCAATCTTGTCTTAATGCCGATAAAGTGGTGTGAGCAATTGGCTCGGCTTCGGTTGAGCCATAAACTAACAAAATCTCAGCGTTAGGAAAAACACTATCTAATTTGAGGGTTAAGGCATGAGGAATAGTCGAGCCGCCAACTACAACACTACGAATATTAGCTAACTGTAGCCGATTAGCTAAAGCATATTCACAAATTGCTTGGATAAATGCAGGCGCGGACGAAAGGCGTGTGACTTTATTTTTTTGCCAGTGTTTAATCACCATTTCGGCATTGGTTTTGGCAGGTGCCGCTAAATCTAAACAGGGCATAACCGTGCTAATGCCACAGCATAAATTGTGCAAAACTACGACTGGAAAACAGGGGCTGTCAACATCATCAGGTGTATCTTGGCCATGTGCGCGAATCGCTAAATGCTGCTCAATCAGACTTTGATGTGTTCGGTCTGCGCCTTTAGGTGTGCCTGTGCTACCAGAAGTAAAGGTAATTAATCCATGTGCATTTGCTGACAATAACTCACATTGTAGCTCAGGAATGATGGCTGCATAAAGTTTGCGTAAATCTTTAACCCCTAACGAGTGGCCATCATAAGCAAAACGTTTAAAGCGCCATAAAGGTGGAAACATCCACCACAAACGCATGATTGCAGCTTCGCCAATAGCGACTTTAGCTTTGCTCGCTTTGATTGAGGCAAAAATTCTATCACGTGACATGCCTCTATCAATCAGCACAGGCACTAATCCCAAAGAAAATAACGCTAACATTAAAACGTAAGTGTTTATTCTTGGCCGCGCTAAAATCAGTACTCGATCACCTATTTGAAGTGAAAGCTTTGCTAAGGCACTTTGCATTTGTGCGCAGCGTTCGCCAAGTTCACCATAAGTGAGGTTTTCTTCACCCAAATAATTTAAGCCTTGCATGTTTGGAATGCGTAAAGCAAGATGCTCTGGATTGTCTTGGCAATGGGCAAAAATGCGAGTACAGATATTAACGCCAGTAGTCATAATGTCCCTTGATATAATGCATAGTGATGTAAGCGCGATTTGCCATATTTAGCAGCAAAACTGACTGAAGGATTGTCAGACCTCATTAGTGGGGCGCACATCATATCGTAAATACCTTTAGAACGCATGGTTAGCTCACAGCTCATAGAAGTGAACAAATTAAAGGCACGATAGGGTTTGGCCACACCCACCGTTTTGGCTAAAGCAATCCGTTGACCTTCAGCAATTAAGGGATAATGTTCGTTATAACGAATATCATTGAGTTTAATCGCTTGCGGATTTTTTGGATTAACTAAGCTACTGTAATCAGGATAGACTAAAAAGAAGCCTGCAATATCACCTTCGTGTGTTTTTGCTAAAATTGAGGTTTTTGGACAAAATTTATGGGCAAAACTTTCACCGCATAAGCGTTCAAACGTGTTGTAATCAATAGGGGTGTAGGCAAAATTTTCTCTAAACACATTATTAACAAAACCATACATGGTTTCTAAGTTGCTTAGCCAAAACTCAGGTGTCATGCTTTCAAAGACAAATTTTTGCTCAACAAAGCCTTTGATCGGCAAATAAATATTGGCAACAAATTCATAAATTTCTTCAAGTGGGCTAAAGGTTGATAAATAGCTATACCGCTCTTGATAACCTAAGCTTTCTAATAATTGTTTGTAGTAAGGTGGATTCCACGGTTCACCGACAAACGCGCCATATTCAAAGGCATCAACACGAATACGATTGGCGGAGAAAGTGCTAAAGTTAATTGGCCCATATAAACGAGTGCAACCTTGTGTTTTTGCCCATGCACTTAATTCGGCAAACAATTGTTGGTTTGCAGCTAAGTTGTCGGTACTTTCCCAAAAACCAAAAAAAGCGGCTTTTTCGCCATCAACCACTTGTTTGTCATTAACAAAACCAACCACACGCGCTTGGTTTTCAATCACGCCTAACCATGCTTTGCCATCAGCAAACCATGTATTTTGTGCGCTAAATTGGGCGCGTAAGCTGGCTTCATCTTCGCCCAACCAATGTGGATCGTTTTGATAAATTTGCTGCGCTAAAGCCAGAAAACTTTCTGGTAACGCCTGTTGAGTATTCCACTCAGCCATATAGTTAGCCATGATTTTGCTCCTCCAAACGAATAATTGTGCCTAAAGCACCGTCCATTTTGACCAATTCACCATCGTGTAAAATTTTAGTAATGTTCGGGATGCCGACAATGGCAGGAATGCCTAATTCACGAGCGACAACCGCTGAGTGTGACAGGGTTGAGCCACGCTCAACCAAAATGCCGCCTGCGGTTGGAAACAAGGGCGCCCAACCCGGATCGGTACGCACCGTACATAAAATTTGGCCATTGAGCGACAATTCGTCATCAGGCGAAAAAATCAAACGTATCTTGTTTTCAACAACACCAGGGTAACAACCTGTGCCTTGTAGATCACCATCAAGTTGTATGTTTCCTTGATAGGGATATTGATAACTGTTGTGATGATAGACTACGCCATACGTCCAAAAGTGGTGTGGCAAGTCTTGTTGCTCATAGCTTTGATATTCGGCTTTGCGGAGTTGGGTTAAACCTTTGATGTTGGTTTGCACTGCACGGCCATCATACCAAGCATAGATTTCTTCTAAGCTGAGATAAAAAATATCTCGGCCATTTTCTAACAAACCATCGCTGGCAAATTGTTCACCAATTTGTAAAAACACATCACGATATAAGGCAAACATGCGGGTGCGAGCCAAGCGCATATTTTCACGATTGCGAATCGCATCGCGTAGTTTGGCTAAATGGCCTTTAAATTGGCGCAAACGACGTTGACCCAGTTTTTCGGCAATGGCAGTAAACGCTTGTTGTTCGGCTTCTTGACGAAAACGTGCTTCGTTGGCGGATAAGGTTTCTAAGGTTAAGTCATCACGACTTAAATAGTTTTTTAGAATAGCAAACAAAAAGCTGGCATCTTGGCGTAAGGTAATCGACTCTAGTTTGAGTTCACCAATGGTTCGATCGCCATATTTTTCGATGTATTCTTGGCATTGCTGATAAAAATTGGCGTCATGCACTTGTACGCGTTCTAACAAATTTTTGTTATCACCCGCTTCAATAACCTGACGTAAATGTGGTTGTTGGCGAATGTAACTACACATTCTTAACAACATTTTGGTGGGTTCGGTACTTTCGATACCTTCTTCACCAGACAGCAAATTATTTTGTAAAACAGCAGGTTGCTCAAAGCCAGCAGCAACCAAGGTGCGATGGACGTTGCCATTCATCATCATCACATAAAAGTCATTAATGATTGGTGTTGTCCATTTTTGCAATAATTCACGGTCTAAGTAGTGGGCTTTTTCGACCAGTTCACCTGTGGTGAAAGTATGTAGTTCTTTACGTGGAATGTTTTGATAAACGGTGTCAAACATTTGTCTAAATTGTTGCACCAAAAACGGCATCTTTTTAAAGCCACGTAATAAACGCCATAATGCCAACAACACTTGTGGCAGTTTGCGTAATTTTTGGCCTGTGGTTAATTGGGTATCTTGCACCAAATCAACAGGGTCAGTCAGACCCATCATGCGTTCCATGTCGGCTTTATTGGTTTTAAAGGCTGGCAACAACAACAAACCACGATACCAATTGTTGATGTTGTAATAAATGCGACCATGTACGATTCCTAATAAATTGGCCAACATATCACGATGGTCTTGAATTTGTTTTTCGGGTGCGCCCATTACACGCATCGTTTGTTCATAAACGGTACGATAAGCATTGTTGGCAAAAGAAAAGGTTAATGGGGTAGTGACACCACAATACGATTCTTGAATATTGGAATTATCAAATACTACACGACGGTCTGTGGGTTGTGTTGGCGCAGGCAAATGCGTCACTGGCCGTGTTTGTAAAATATAAAATTGCCCTTGACGATACGCCCATTCAATATCTTGCGGAAAACGACGATGTTCGGCAATGGCTTTGCCAATATCGCGTAATTGCTGGATTTGATTGTTATTTAAACAAGCAATATGACGTTTGTTGTCTTCAACATGAATTTCGAGCGTGCCACGACCTTGTTCATGGTTAAACACCACAGCAAGGTCTTTGTCGGCAAGTTTTTGCTCAAATTGGCCGTCATATAAGCCAATGGTGTATTCATCGGTATTACAAATACCTGCAACGATGCCTTCACCCACACCCCAAGCAGCACTGATTAAACATTGTTTACGATTGCCAGTTAAGGGGTTAGCGGTAAACATCACGCCAGACACTTCACCTTCAATCATTTCTTGAATAATGACAGCGGCACGAATGTCGGTTAAGGCAATACCTTTAGTTAAACGGTATTGTAAGGCGCGCGTATTAAAGGCACTGGCACAAACTTGTAATAAGCTTTCTTCAATGGCGGTTAAACCACGCTGAAACAAGTAACTATCCATTTGGCCTGCAAAAGACGCACCTTGAGCATCTTCACCCAACACCGAAGAACGTACTGCAAAATAGACATTCTCTAACTGGCCAAAAAACTGTTTAAGCTCTTGTGTTAATGATTGCGGAATGGTTGCTGCTAAAATCTTTTCACGAATGGCGGCGGCAATCGGTTCTAAGGCGGTTAAATCTTCGCTGTGATTAAAGCCTGTTAAGCTTTGTTCAATCCAATCACTGAGGCCGTTTTCGCTTAATAATTGTTTAAACGCGGCGGTTGTTACCACCCACCAACGTGGCACAGGAAAACCCTCACGGGTCATCCATGCCAAGTTAGCCGCTTTCCCACCTAATAAATCAGGGCTTAAAAATAAAGCATCTTCGGCAGTATAAATAGAAGGAATCATGGTTGGCCAACTCCTTCTAGTTCTAATAAATTACGGAAGGCACGATAGACACGTTCCATAAACTCATAATGACGGAAGGTGTGAGCCATCATATACATTGGTAAACGATTAACTAATAAATCCATCAACGCTAAGACATAACCCTGACGCCATTGTTGTGGATCAATTTTTTGACCTGAATGTTTCTCTAATTCTTGACGATGTAAATTAAGATAATAATCAACTTCGGGTTTTTGAATTGGATCAAACAAAGTAAAGCCTAATAACTCGGCCAAATCATGTTGTGGCAAGTGCAGGGTAGCTAATTCCCAGTCATAAGCACACAAACGTAATTCGTCATTGGCATCACGACGGAAAGTAATATTGCGTGGGTTAAAATCGTTGTGAATCAGGGTACGAGGCATAGACTCAATGGCAGACCACCAATTTTTGATGTCATGCACAATCACACGAAACGCTTCTAAATCTTCTTCCGAAAACCATTCAGGAAACTCTTCACGAGAATGTACGCCTAATAATTCCCATAAGCGTAATTTTTCTTCCATGCCTTTGGCGGTTGGGTAATCAATCATCCACGGTTGTTGTAATAACTCTTGTTCACGGCCATACCAAATGCTATGCACTTGGGCGATGCCTTTAATCGCAGCCTCGATGTGTTGTTTGCTCCATTCACGGGTGTCATCAGCGCTGTCTAATAATTCAACATTTTCCAAATGTTCTTCAACAATGACATAAGCTTCACGTTCGGCATCTTCAATAATGCCATACACTTTAGGTGCGTGTTGAGTAAAGCGAGGGTCTTGTTGTGCCATCACTGCCAATTCTTTGACATGACAACCTTTAAAACCAATTTGGTGGCGGAAGTGGTTAAAGGCTTGTGATAAGCGAGAATCACACATACCCGCCATGCTATTGAGCATGATAATTACTTCTTCATCTAAAGGCTTGATTTTGGTCATCACCTTAAATTGTTCACCTTCAATAGTTTTTAACACAAAAGGAAAGTGACCAATTAATTTATTGGTTTTGTGCGAAGTTAACTCAGTGATAATACTAGAGCCTTTAGATTCATATTTTTGTTGAATCGCATCAACAATTAATGGTGCTTCTGGCGCAATATTATTTGCGGCTAAATTAAAGAAGTTATTGTCTAAATCGCCGAGTTTTAAATAGTTAACAGGACGATTGCGGCCTAGTTTTTCGTGAGCGCGAGCAAAGTGGTCGGCAGCAATAGCAGACAATGTTGAAATATCTAAGGCTAAACAGAAACCAGCAATGATTTCGGCCAGCTTGTGCGCTTTGTTAGGGCCTGCACAACCTAGCATTTCTAAACATTCGCGTTGTTGTGGCAAGTTAGTACCACCACCCACTGTACCAATCACTAAGCTAGGTAAGGTGAGGGTACAATAGGCATTGTTATCATCGGTTAATTCAATATGTAACTGGGCTAAAGACGACTCATGGACACAAGCAATATCCTGACCCAAAGCAGTAAACATTGCACCAATGACGTTGGCAACGTTAATGTTAATGCCGACCATGCCAGCCCCAATCGAGCCAATAACAAAGTTTTGATAAGCGGTCACTAATTGTTTAGGGCTAACTTTAAGAATCTTTTCGCAACTTTCAGCCGTTAACAAACATTCAGCAATCACACGAATACCACGACCTTTTAAAAAGGTTTGGTAGGTCACTTTTTTGTCATTCGATAAGTTGGCTTCGATTAAAAAGTTTTCGATGCGTAAGCCTTCAAAACGTTTGATGGATTTCATAATCCATTTACACGCTTGCCATGTGCAAGTGGTGGTCATATTTTGGCCAGCCGCATCACCTGTTTGGTAAATAAAATGCACATGCACACTACGCCCCATCACATGAGGATCAACTTTTACTAAGGTGGCGTAATTGGAGTATTTGGTCACTTCTTCGGCTAAGTCTCTGAAGTGGTCTTTTACCCATTCAGCAAAGAACAAAGCATTGTTCATATTGTCGAAGGTAAAGGCAGGCACACGCATCATACATTGGCCTAGGACGCGTGTGGTAACACCACCAGATCGTGATAAAGCTGTCGCGCCGCGTGTTGCAGAGGCCACTAATGCCCCTTCGGAGGTCGCAAATGGTGCATAAAATAACCCACCTGCATGATTGCCTTTAATATGCAAAGGGCCTGCAACCCCCACAGGAATTTCAACAGTGCCAATTAAGGCTTCAATATTACTAACTAATTTACGTGGGTCTAAAGTGATTTTAGACACTTCTTGTAATTTGGCTGCGGTATGTTCACGAACAAAATCTAAACGATCTTGACGGGCTTCTTCGGTATATAAACCACGCGCAGGCACTTTGGGTAAGGTGCTTTCGCTATAAAACACTTCAGTTTCTAAGGCAGGCATCTTGCGTAACAAATAGCTTATTTCCCAAATAATGGCATTGCTTTGCTCGCAAGCCTCACTGGTTAAATGTAACTCTGTCGCATGAAATTGTGCAGCATTGACTTTATGCACATACATACAAGGTAAGACAAAATCACGACCTAAAACTGTTAATTGGATAAAGTCAAGTTTGCTACCAACATTAGGCACAACGGCACTATTTTCATCTAAAGCAATACACAGTTGACCTTTAGTAATATCAATCGGTTGAGCAAATAGGCGTTGTTCTTGATAACTAAATGAACACTTGGCATGATGCTCTTCACCAAATAAATAGTGAGGAGAAAAAATAAATGGACGTGCGCTAGTCATTATAAAATCCTCAAAAAATTAGTGAGTTGCAATCACTACAGCGATTAAAACGCCATAGCCTGCCAACATGTTTAAAGCAATAACCGCTTCATTTTTTTCGCGGCCTTTAACCGAAGGGCTTTGAATAAATTTGCCAACTTGAAACATCGCTAGGCTATAAAACACCCCTAAAACCCCAGCTGCCCAGATTGGAAATTGACTACTTAATTGGCTAACTAAAAAGGCTTGGTTAGCAACCATTGCACTTAATAAGCCCATGACGACTACTGCTGAGCCGCGTGTGCCAAAAATTCGTGAATAAGATTCAATGCTGTCGCGTTCTTCTTCTGGACCTTTGGTTTTACGGGCGATTTCAAAACAAAAGCCACTTAAAAATGCCAAGCTCATAAACGCTTGTAAGGAAAGATTGAGGCTTAAATTAGGTTCAGCCATGCTTGCCAACCACCAGACAATTAATGGCATTACCATCATGTGGGACACGGCATACCATGTTAAATGGCGAGTTAACCATTCGGCGATAAAGAACTCTTTACCCATTAAGCATGTCCATGCAAACATCATTGCCCAAGCGATCAGCGTTGAACCCACGCCTTGATCTAAATAACAGGCATAGCCAACTTGTAAAGCAATCGCTAAAACAGCAACGATTTTTAAGTGATTTAAGCTAATTAAACCGCTTTGCAAAACACGTTGTGGATGATTGTGGCAGTCAAGTTCGTAGTCTTTGTGTTCATCAAAAATGCGTAACACTAAAAAGAAAGACCATGTGACTAAGCAGCCCATAATGTCTTGAGTTTGTAAAATATGTTCTGCACCGCTAGCCGCACGCGCAATTGCCGCTGCGGTTAAATACAAAATAAAAAATAATAGGGCATGAGAAAACGGAAAACGTTCGTTCATCCAGCCAACAAAGCGTTTTGGCCACGCATCTTGTAAAGTCAGGTTATGGGGTTTTTTCATGATTAATCTCTAAAAATAATAGCTAAATTCGGCACGTAAAAAACTGTCATCGGCTAAGGGATACAGTTTTTCATCTGAAGGCTGAGTGCTTAATGCAGAAAAAGGGCTAGGTACGTCTTGTTTGGTGTGAAAAAAACGACCTTCGATGCTGATCTTGCTGGAGTCATTGAGGCGAGTGCTGCCTTTAACTTTCCATGCTTGTTCGTGAGAGTGAATGTCGCTAATCACACCTGTTAATAATTCGCTAGAGCTGGCATCGTTAAAGGCAAAACGCCAACCCACAAACACATCATGTTCAAAACTGGTGGTGGCGGTGTTATTGCGACTGTCATATAAATATTCAGCTAACCAACCAATATCAACGTTGCTGTCAAAAGCGCGAACTTGGGTATATTCCAAGCCTGTGTCTATGCCTTGATAACGTTGACTAAAACCATGTCGATCAATCGCTTCGAGTTTTAATAAACAGTCGCCAATAATGTATTGAGCATCAATGCCAAGTTGTTGAATGATTGGATAATAAGCTTGTAAATAGGGCTTATAATTGCCAACAAAGCCTGTTGGTACTACGACGCCAAAAGGTGTCGCCATATAGCTAAATTGGCTTGGGTCAACAACAGGGCTTAAGATTGGTTCGCGTGATGTACCACTAAAACCACTAAGACCT
Source organism: uncultured Agitococcus sp. (assembly GCF_937920075.1). Lineage (GTDB taxonomy): Bacteria > Pseudomonadota > Gammaproteobacteria > Pseudomonadales > Moraxellaceae > Agitococcus. The sequence continues at coordinate 18,532 of NZ_CALETI010000266.1, read as the reverse complement.
ATCCGTAAATTTTGTTGGTTAAATTGATAACGAAAGGCAACATCAAGGTGCTGACGTTTTGCACCTGATTCATAACTTGCTTCAGAGTCAACCACATAGGGCAAACGTAAACGACCATCTGCCCCTGCAAACGGACGCTCTCTAAAATAGGGCAAAACATAAAAATCCACTAAATGCTGATTTTGTTCCCAACTGACATTAACTAAAGGCTGACCTAATTTAACGTCGCCATCTAAACTAGCCAAATAATCGGTTTGATTAACAATATCCACCAAATGTTGTGCTTCGGTTGTTCCCCAAAATACTTGGCCAACACCTGCACGCACTTGCCACGCTTGCTGAGCATAGGTCCACAAAGCCTCACGCACATCCAATCCAGAGCGATGATTATCTTGTTCATCAACACGGCCAAAAACGCGTAGTTGTAATTGCTGGCTATTGGTTAAAGCCTGATTGACTTCAACTTGAGCTGCAATTGAGCCTGTGAATTGGCTTTGCTGTTGTGCGCCTTGCTCAAAAAATTAGTGCTTTCAAGACGTAATTCTGATTTAAGCTCATAAGCTTGAGCAACGTTGCTGAGGAGGCTTAACGCAAAAATACTGTGGCAAACATGACGTAGTAACATTTAAAACTCATATTAAAATGTTAGGATTTTAAACACAACGAACGACTTATTGATTTAAATTTCATCAAAAAAATTATTTTTGCCGTTTTAAAGCATTTTCAGTAAAGTCATCTTTGCTTAAGCCCGTTTTAAATTGGTAATCCGACCAATCTAGACGAGTTTGACGGTGAGTCTGTTGATTGACCATTAACATGGTAGTGGGACGCCATAAATTGGCTGAAAACTTTTTAAAGTCACTGGCGGTATACACTTTGGCTAAGCTACTTTTGCGATCATAAAATTCAATACGATGCTGCAAATAATCTTGTTTATCGATCCACACTAATTGTTTGCTATAGCCAGAGTTGCTATCTAAAGGCGTTTTTTCTAAAACAAAACACATTAAATTATTATTAGCAGCACATTTTTCTTCTTTAAGCAGTTTGTAGCTGTATTTTTGCCAGTAAGAAATCACCATATCTTCAAAGGAAAACTCTGAACCCATGAATGGGCCAGATTTATTACGGCCAGAAATTTGTTTAACACGTGCTAAGCTCGGTAAAAATAACCATTGTAAATCGTCGCCAGTCGCTTGGGTATGAGATAACAGGGCAGTGCCAGAAACGTCTTTAGGCGTATCAAAGATTAATAAGCTACGATCACCATCTTTGCCTAAATCTAGGCTTTTAACACGTAATTGACGAGTAGAGGTTTCATTACTAGCACTGATTAAGGTCATTTTTAAATTGGCGGTAGAATCACCATAACCATGAACCCGCTTATCTGCTTCTTGAGCAATATCTTCAGCTTGGCCAGCAAAGCTCAATGAAGAGTTGACAATCATTATTAAACTAATCAATAGATAACGCATTAACGCAGCCCCAATCAGTAACTTATAGCAATTTTTAGGGATGAAGTCAGATGACTTCATCTACAAACTATCAAGGTTATATAGAACTTACGCCTTTCACTGAGGTTAGCGCCTAAGTCCTAATATAGTCTGTGAGATTGATGTTCTAAGTCCCTGAAAACGACAAGCTTTATAAGACTATACGTAGACGTATATTCATCAATATTTAGAATAATTATGAAAAAATGAATGACTAAATCTTGAGGCGATTTTAGAAGAATTAACTAGGCATCTATTGATGAAACATGACAGATATTTGACTATTGAAACAATCTTAACGTTAAAATAAGCCTAAATGTTTAGTTATTATTCAATGTAATGTTATTGAAAATATTAATTTTTTATAAATGGAGAAAGTTTTATGTCGTATACCATTGATGATTTACGCCAAATTATGGCACAGCTTCGTTCCGAGCAAGGTTGCAATTGGGACAAGCAACAAACCTTTGAGTCTTTAGTACCTTATGCGATTGAAGAGGCGCATGAAGTGGCTGAAGCCGTGAATAGCAAAAATTATCAACATTTGTGTGAAGAGTTGGGCGATTTGCTGTTGCAAGTGGTGTTTCATGCACAAATTGCCCAAGAGCAACAATTATTTAGTTTTGATGATGTGGTTAATAGTATTAGCCAAAAAATGATTCGCAGACATCCACATGTATTTGCTGAACAAACCGAGCTTAGCCCTGAACAAGTGAGTACACAATGGGCGAGCATTAAAGCCCAAGAAAAACAGCAAGCAGTTGATAAAACGAGTTATTTATTAGATCAAGTCGCCAGTGGCCAACCTGCATTAACCCGTGCCGAAAAGCTGCAAAAAACTGTGGCAAAAATGGGCTTTGATTGGAACGATACACGGGCAGTGATTTTAAAAATTAGAGAAGAATTAGATGAAATTGATTTAGCCTTGCGAGAAACCCCTGAAACTGTCGAAGAAGAGTTGGGTGATTTATTGTTTTGTACAGTGAATTTAGCGCGGCATTTAAAGTTAGACAGCGAGCAAACTTTAAAAAAAGCCAATGATAAATTTACCCGTCGCTTTAACTTTATTGAAGACCAATTACGCCAGCGAGATAAAGGATTTGCTGATACAAATTTGGCTGAAATGGAGCATTTTTGGCAATTAGCAAAAATGGCTGAGATCAAAGGTTGAATGATAGAAGTGATCCCTCTCCGCTTAAGAGAGGGATGTTTAATGCATTAAAACAAGTTGACAAAGAAGCGTTTAATACCGTGCCAAACACGAGTAAAGAAGCCAGCTTGTTCAACAGGTTGTAAGGCAACTAACGCTTGTTCACCAACAGTTTTACCATCCAAAGTGGCAATAATTTTACCCACTTCTTGACCTTGTTTAATCGGTGCATCTAAAGAACTAGGCACTTGAAGGCTAATTTGTAATTTGTCTTTTTCACCACGCGCTAAAGTAACATTCATATCACTGGCTAAACCGACTGAAACGTTTTCTGCCTGACCAAACCAAACCACAGGTTTGGCTAATTCTTGGCCTTTAGGACGAATTTGTGCAGTTTCAAAATTGCTAAAGCCCCAGTTAAATAAGGCACGAGTTTGGTCAGCACGAGCTTGCATACTCGGTGTACCCATCACCACCGAAATTAAACGCATAGAGCCACGTTTGCTAGAGGCCGTTAAACAATAACCAGCTTCATCGGTGTGGCCTGTTTTTAAGCCATCAACGGTTGGATCGGTAAATAACAAGGCATTACGGTTGCCTTGTTTGATGTTGTTGTAGGTAAATTCTTTTTCGGAGTAGATGGGGTAATATTTGCTGCTATCTTTAATAATCGCGTGTGCCAATAAAGCCATATCGTTAGCAGATGTATAGTGGCCTTCTTCAGATAAACCCGTAGCATTTTTGAATTGGGTGTCTTTCATACCCAAACGTTTGGCTTCACCATTCATTAATTCGGCAAAAGCGGTTTCGCTGCCTGCTAAATGTTCTGCAACCGCTTTAGACGCATCATTACCCGATTGAATAATAATACCGCGTAGCATATCTAATACCGAGGCATAACTATTGAGTGGTACATACATACATGATTCTTTGCTAGTACCTCGACACCACGCATTTTGACTCATCAATACTTGGTCATCTTCTTTGAGTTGACCTTTTAATAAACGTTGTTCTACCAAAAAACTGGTCATCATTTTGGTTAACGAGGCAGGTGCTAAATGGCCATGAGCATTTGATTCAGCCAAAATTTTGCCCGAATCATAGTCCATTAACACAAAAGCTTTATTTTCTAAAACAGGAGGAGCTGGAATAACCGTTGTTGCTTGCGCGAAAGGACTAATTAAAGTTGCACTGAGGGCAAAAATTTTGCTATAGCTAGACATAATACAAAGCCTATGAATAAAGTAGAGCAGTTAAAAGATAACTGCTCTTGAACAAGCCTAAAATAAATTGAGGCGAATCTTAGCATTATTCATGGCTGAGTTTTGTATAACTTGCTTGACAAAAAACTACCTTTTTAGCCATGCAAATAAAATAATGACATTACTTATCAATAATAAAAGACAGGTAATTTGCCAAAATAACAAAGGATTTTGCTCTAGCCACGGTTTACTTTTTAAGGTCAAATGGGGGTTAGGCCGTTCTAAGTCATGTAAAAATTCACTTAAGTCGGCATAACGTTGTTCTGGGTTTAGACTTAAAGCTTGGCCAAGTGCGGCATCAATCCATAAAGGAATATGCGGATTATATTGGCAAGCACTGGTATAGCTAAGTTTGCGAAATTGTTTGGGTGTTGTGCAGTGTTTATAGTTTTCTCCATAAGGATAGTGACCCGTTAATAGTTCGTATAATGTCACAGCCAAACTAAATTGATCGGCACGACCATCACGAGCAATACCTAAAGCATATTCGGGTGCAGCATATTCGGCTGCACCTGCGCGTAAGTTCAGATTTTCGGCCAAACTGCCCACACTAGCACTGCCAAAATCAATCAATTTAATCGAGCTACTTTGAGTTAAAAACAAATTATCGGGTTTAATATCTTGATGTAGGGTTTCGCGTCTATGTAAAGCACGCAAAGCTTTAATAATGGGTTTGGCAAATTTGATAATCGTTTCTACAGGTGCATGAGGATTTTTTTGCCGCCAAGCTCTTAAACTTTGACCTTGTAAATGTTCTTGAATTAAATATAAATAATGGCGTGGTCGAGTAGGGGCATAAGTTTTGACAATATCAGGATGATGTACTCGTTGGCCTATCCAATCTTCACGCTGAAAAGCTTGTAAGGCTTCAATATCATCAGCCAAGTTATGGGAAGGGGTTTTTAATATATATTGTTTTTGGTCGTGTAAATCTTTAACTAAATAAATATGACTACGGGCATTAGCTTGTAATTCAGCTTCAATAATATAATCATCAATACAGTCACCTATTTTAAGTTCAGGTGGCAGCGGTGGTAATTTTTGTAGGTCTAATGCTAAATGTTGGTTATTGTTAGGCAAATCAATAATATCAATAATCTGACAAGAGCGATTATCATCACTATGATGACTTTCGGCACAGGCAATTAATTCTTCACAACGTGCTTCTAAGGTTTCACTTCGACTAGCGACAATCGCTTTTAATTCTTTGGGCGGAATAAATTGATGAACCCCATCTGTAGATAATAAGTAAATATCACTCACTTCCACATTAAACTCTTGATAATCAATATCAATACGCCAATCCATGCCTAAAGCACGTGTTAGTTGATTACCATTGCGTGTGCTTAACGCGTGATCGTTGGTTAAACATTCCCATTCGTCCCCCCGTAAACGCCACAAACGACTATCACCAATATGAAACACATGAGCCGTTTGACCTCTAATCACTAAGGCGGTGAATGTCGTCAGGTGTGCTTGGTGATGATTATGATAATGTTGACCTTGACCATGCAGCCAACGATTTAAGGCTTCTAAAACTTTAAAACCTGATGTTTTGATCGACCAACTAGCAGGGGTAGCAAAAAAATCGCTTAAAAAATTAGTGACACTGGTTTCGGCAGCAATTCTGCCACCTTCGGCACTGCTTAAACCATCGGCGATAGCCACAGCGAGGGTTTGACTAGCAATGCCATGTCCTTGTGGTAAATGCAGACCAATCGCATCATCATTGCTGTCTTTAGGCCCTTGATGTGATAATTGTGCCGCTTTAACCGTTAACTGGTGATTCATATCCTTAAACACTCGACAATAAAGGTTGTTTTTAATATACACAAATTGTGCCTATCTAATAAAAAAGCAGACCTCCTTGTCTGCTTTGTCTCGCTCACTTTAGGCAGTTTATTCAACCGCAATCAAATGCACATTGCCATGTTCGTCTTTTTCAACCATGTGACCTTTAGGTTCATCTAAGAAGAATGCACTGGCTAAAGCTAATGCCGAAATACCAGCAAGCACCCAAAAAAAGGTGCTTGGGCTAACCATACTCAAAACAGTTAAGAAAGTTACACCTCCGACATTGCCATAAGCACCTGCCATGCCTGCAATTTGGCCAGTCATACGGCGTTGAATTAACGGTACAACAGAGTAAACCGCACCACATGCGCCTTGTACAAAAATAGAAGTTGCTAAGACAGTGGCAATTGCCATGACAATCGACCATTCACTACCCATTTGTGACATAGCGGCATAACCAATGGTTTGACCTAATAAGCAGATAACCAACATTTTACGGCGGCCATAAGCATCAGAAAACAAACCACCACTAGGGCGAGCAAACAAGTTCATCACCGCAAAACAGCCTGCGGTCATGCCTGCATACACAGGGCTAACATGGAAAGTATCAATAAAAAATAACGGTAACATCGATACAACGGCTAATTCCGAACCAAAACAGGCCATGTATGCTAAGTTTAAAATAGCCACTTGTTTAAATTTATAGCTTGGCGCAGCAGGGTGTTCACCAGTAAATAAGTGTTTGTTGACGTGCCAAATTTTAGTCCATTGATAAAGTGCTAAGGCCGCAATAACAACATAAGCAATCAATGCACCTTCGGCAGATAATAATTTTAAGCCTTCGGGCGACAAACGCCATGTTAATAAGGCTAAAGCTAAATATAATGGCACGTTCATTAAAGCATAAAAAATAAAATCGCCTTTGCTAGTGACTTCTAAGCCACCCATTTTTTGTGGTTTGAAGTAAGTTGCACCTTTAGGTGTATCAGACACATTACGATAGAAAATCACACTGTAAATTAAGGCAATCACACCTGTTGTGCCGATGGCATAACGCCAGCCGTCATCACCACCAAAGGCTAAGGCTAATAAGGGCATGGTCATACTGGCAACCGCAGCACCAAAGTTACCCCAGCCACCATAAATACCTTCGGCAATACCCACTTCACGCGCAGGAAACCATTCGCTCACTAAACGAATACCAATCACAAAACCTGCACCGACAAAGCCTAGTAAAAAGCGCATGACCGCTAACCATTCAAAACTTTGAGCGGCGGCAAATAACAAGCACAACGCTCCACAAAAGGCTAATAAGAAACTATAACTTTTGCGTGGGCCAAATTTGTCAACCAACACGCCAATTAAAATCCGCGCAGGAATGGTAATTGCCACATTAAGCATCAAAATCGCTTTGACTTGTTCAGGTGTCAGACCAAAGTATTGTTTTAATACAGGCATTAACGGGGCGTGAGCAAACCAAATTAAGAAGGTAATAAAGAATGCTAGCCAAGTGAAGTGTAGGGTACGGATTCGTGGCTCACTCCATGTAAAGAGTGGGATAGTTTTTAAAGCCATATGCTGCCTCGCAACGGTAAAACCCAATAAATCATGATGCGGCTTTGCGTGTAACCCTGATTTATTGAGCTGATTAAACTCAAAGTAGATCAATAGGACTAGACGCGCCGTTGCGTTAATCATGTGAAGCCCTAAGCAATTGTTATGCCATTTACGCTAAAACCTTGTGGTTATTGGTTTTGCCTTAAAAAGATTACTTTAAGATGATTGTTTGCTCGTGGTGCATTTGGTGCATTTTTATGAGGCAAAGCATGGTAATGGTGCATTTTTCGATTTACTGAATAGGATAAATCGCTTATTTTTAAGGTGGCATATATTTTGCTTAAATAATTTCAGAAAATTCTTTTTTAGACTTACGTGCTGATAGCGTAATGACTAAAACTTCTGAAAAATTTATCTCATCCTTTAGCAACGTGGCTAAGAGAGACAACTAGATTTTGTAAATCTAGTGTTGGAAGCTCTTGGTCTTTTGCTCATCCATTCATGTAAGTCCTAGATAATAGGCATTGGCAATGAACAAACAAAAATTAGTCGTGGTCGGTAATGGTATGGCAGGTATGCGTACCGTTGAGGAATTATTAACGCTCGCGCCTGATTTATATGACATTACTGTCATTGGCAAAGAGCCGCACGGCAATTACAACCGTATTATGTTATCGCCTGTGTTGGCAGGTGAAAAAACCTTTGCTGAAATTGTGCTGCACAGCCCTGACTGGTATTTGCAACAAGGCATTGAGTTGGTCAGTGGTCAAGTAGTGGTGGATATTAACCGTAAGACCAAACAAGTATTAACCGATGCAGGGCTGAGCTTTGATTATGACCGTTTGTTATTAGCGACAGGTTCAGTGCCATTTATTATTCCCATTGCTAATCATAATCATGCGTGTGTGTTAAGTTTTCGAGATATTCGTGATGTAAATACCATGCTCGAAGTTACTCAACATAAACAACGGGTGGCGGTGATTGGTGGCGGTTTATTGGGGCTAGAAGCGGCTAATGGTTTGTTAAAACGCGGTGTCGATGTGACGGTGATTCACGATACGCCCTGTTTGATGAATCGTCAGCTAGATAGCGAAGCTGCCCATTTGTTGCAAAAGCAGCTCGAAGCCAATGGCATGAAGTTTAGAATGGGGGCGATGACTAAAGAAATCGTTGCCCTAGATGATGGTCATTTAAGCCATATTGCCTTCAAAAATGGCGAAGATTTACCGACTGATTTAGTGATTATGGCAGTGGGTATTCGTCCTAATGTGGCGTTAGCCAAACAAATTGGTTTGCAAGTCGATAAAGCCATTTTAGTCAATGACACCATGCAAACCTTTGACCCATCTATTTATGCAGTGGGCGAATGTGTGCAACATCGTGGCGCGTTATTTGGTTTGGTTGCGCCCTTATACGAACAAGCCAAAGTCTGTGCCACACATCTTGCCGAGATTGGTATTGGTCGTTATGTACAAAAAGCCACCGCCACCACGCTTAAAGTTAGTGGTGTCAATTTATTTTCCGCAGGTGATTTTTCGGGGGCAAATGCGGAAACCATTGTGTTAAGAGATACCTCTTCAAGTATTTATAAGAGATTGTTTATTAAGGATAATAAATTAGTTGGTGCTGTGCTATTTGGTGATGTTCAAGATGGCAATTGGTATTTTGATTTAATTAAGCAGCAACAAGACATTTCGGATATTCGTGCTGATTTAGTGTTTGGTCAATAAGGGGTTCAAGGTATGCAAACTCAGGCAAATCATTTAGTGCATACAACTTGTGCTTATTGTGGCGTTGGTTGTGGTATTAAGGCGACAGTACAAGATCAAACGCAACGTATCGTCACTATTCAAGGTGATACAGAGCATCCTGCAAATTATGGTCGTTTGTGTTCTAAAGGTTCATCCTTAGGTGAAACTATTAGTTTAGAAGGGCGTTTATTAGAGCCACAAATTGCAGGACAAAACGTTTCTTGGCCAACAGCAATTGATAAAGTGGCCAATGAATTTAAACGAATTATTGCTGAACATGGCAAAGAATCAGTGGCATTTTATGTCTCTGGTCAAATTTTGACTGAAGATTATTATGTCGCCAATAAATTGATGAAAGGTTATATCGGCACAGCCAATATTGATACCAACTCTCGTTTGTGTATGTCATCTGCGGTGGCAGGTCACAAGCGGGCTTTTGGTGCCGATACTGTACCAGCATCTTATGCCGATTTTGACCATGCTAATTTGATTGTGTTGGTGGGTTCAAATACTGCGTGGTGTCATCCTATTATCTTCCAACGCATTAAAGCAATTAAGGCAAATCGTCCAGAATTAAAAATTGTGGTGGTTGATCCGCGTGAAACAGCAACCAATGAAATTGCTGACTTACATTTACCCATTAAAGCGGGTATGGATGTGTTGTTATTCAATGCATTATTGGTGAAGTTGGCCGAAAAAAATGCCTTAGATCCTCAGTATATCTCTCAGTATACCGTTGATTTTGAAAAAGCTTTTTCTGCTGCTAATAAAGATGTGGGTGATGTGGCAACGCTTGCTGAGCGTATTGGTGTTGATAGCCAAACTTTAGCCACTTTCTTTGATTGGTTTTGTCAAACAGAAAAAACCATGACTTGTTTTTCGATGGGTGTTAATCAATCCAGTGCCGGCACAGACAAAGTAAATGCCATTATTAACTGTCATTTAGCGACAGGCCGTATTGGCAAAGCAGGTGCTTCTCCGTTTTCTTTAACAGGCCAACCTAATGCGATGGGTGGTCGTGAAGTAGGCGGTTTGGCCAATATGTTGGCTGCGCATATGGATATTGAAAATGCTGTACATCGTGAGCGTGTACAACGGTTTTGGCAATCACCCGTGATTGCTCAACAAGGAGGTTTAAAAGCCGTTGACTTATTTGATGCAATGTATGATGGCAAAATAAAAGCCGTCTGGATTATGGCGACTAATCCCGTTGTATCCTTGCCAAATGCCGATAAAGTGCGTGCTGCCTTAGAGAAGTGCGAGCTTGTTGTGGTCTCGGATTGCATTGCCGATACAGATACCACGCGCTTAGCCGATGTCTTATTGCCTAGTTTGGGTTGGGGCGAAAAAGATGGCACAGTCACCAATTCGGAGCGTCGTATTTCACGTCAACGTGGCTTTTTGCCAGCACCTGCACAAGCCAAACCTGATTGGTGGGCATTGAGCCAAGTTGCACAAGCCATGGGCTTTGAAGGCTTTGATTATCAAACACCTGCTGATGTGTTTAATGAGCATGTTGCCTTATCTGCGTTTGAAAATGATGCAAACCTTGAGTCGGGTTTACGCGATTTTAACTTGGTGGGTTTAGGTCAATTAGATAACGACCAATATAATGCCTTACAGCCAATTCAATGGCCGGTTTTAGGCAAAGACCAAGGTACAGAGCGTTTATTTGCCCAAGGTCAATTTTATACGCCCAATCGTTTGGCTAAATTTGTACCTTTAACCAGTCGTGCACCAAAAAATGCATTAAGTGCAGAATTCCCATTTGTTTTAAATACAGGCCGTATTCGTGACCAATGGCATACGATGACTCGGACAGGATTGACACCAAGATTGTTGCAACATATTGGTGAACCTTATGCAGAATTGCACCCAAATGATGCAAAAAAACTTTCTATTCAAGCAGGTGATCTAGTTGAGATTAGCTCAAAGTGGGGGAAAGCGGTTGCTAGAGCACAATTGAGTGATGGTCAACGTGAAGGTTCTGTGTTTGTCCCTATGCATTGGACAGGTGTGTTAACGCGTCAATCCAGAGTTGGAGCAGTGGTTAACCCTGCGGTTGATCCTGTCTCTGGCCAACCTGAAAATAAACACACTCCTGTGAAAGTGAGCCGTTTTGAGGCAGCATGGCATGGTTATTTATTAAGTAATACCCCATTAAGCTTGCCTGAGTGTGATTATGCGGTAGCAATACGTTTAGAAAAAGGCTGGCGTTATGAGTTAGCACACCAACATAAACCCAATGATTGGTTAGATTGGGCGAGTGTTTGGTTGCAACAGCCACAAGGACAACGCCTTGAATATCAAGACATTAGCCTTGGTCAACAACGTTATGCATGGTTGGATGGTGATAATTTAACAGCATTGGCTTTCTTTGGTGCTGAAGCAGATTTACCGCCACGCGCATGGTTAATGTCTCTGTTAAATCAACCTTTAGATAAACTCAGTCGTCGCGCTTTATTGTCAGGTAAGCCTGCTGACCCTAATGCCGATGTTGGAAGAATTATTTGTGCCTGTTTTGGCGTAGGAGAAAAGACTATAGAACGAGCAATTGCTACAAATAATTTAAAAAGTGTGGCAGAAATTGGTAAATGTCTAAAAGCTGGCACGAATTGTGGATCATGTCAGCCAGAGTTACAGAAAATCCTTTCTCGCTTAATTCCCGTTGCTCAGGCTTAAACTGAGCAACAAACACGGATACTGGTAATGTTGGCAGTATCAACAAACGTGTTCTGTTAAATACCCGCAGACAACGCCGTCTGTTAGTACCCCGTTTAAACAGGTACCTCTAGCTAGCAAATACAGCAGGAGTCAGCAATGCGTATAGTCATGATTGGTCACGGTATGGTTGGTCACCGTTTCTTAGAAAACCTTGCCAAAAAAGCAACAGTGCCACACGAAGTTATTGTGTTGGCAGAAGAACCACGTCCTGCGTATGACCGTGTACAATTATCCGCTTTCTTTAGTGGTAAAACCGCCGAAGACCTCAGTGTTACACCAAACGATTTCTTTAGTAACACAGGTTATGGCTTGCAATTAAATACTCGTGCCACAGGCATTGATACTGCTGCCAAAACGGTCACTACACAAAATGGTGATGTGTTTCATTATGACAAATTAGTATTAGCCACAGGTTCTTATCCTTTTGTACCCCCTGTACAAGGTAACAACCGTGAAGGTTGCTTGGTATATCGTACCATCGAAGATTTATATGCCATTAAAGAAACAGCTGCTAGCTCAAAAGTAGGTGTGGTTGTTGGTGGTGGCTTGTTAGGTTTAGAAGCTGCTAAAGCTTTGAAAGACTTAGGTTTAGAAACTCACGTTGTTGAATTTGCCCCACGTTTAATGGCGGTGCAAATTGACGATATGGGTGGCAAAGTATTACGTAGCAAAATCGCTGAATTGGGCGTGGGCATTCACACCGAACGTAACACCGTTGAAATTACTGATGGCGCAAACTGTCGTCATGCCATGAAGTTCTCTGATGGTACTAGCCTCGAAACTGACATGATTTTATTCTCTGCGGGTATTCGTCCACGTGATGATATCGCTCGTGCGAATGGTATTACTGTTGGGCCACGTGGCGGTATTGTTGTTGACAACTTCTGTCGTACCAATGCCCCTGATGTCTATGCAATCGGTGAGTGTGCTTTGTGGGATGGCAAAATTTATGGCTTGGTGGCACCAGGCTATCAAATGGCAGAAGTGGCCTGTACCCATATTTTAGGCAATGACGACAAACAATTTACTGGCGCAGACATGAGCACCAAACTCAAATTAATGGGTGTGGATGTTGCGTCAATTGGTGATGCACATGGTGCAACGGCGGGCAGTTTAAACTACAGCTATATTGATGAACGTAATCAAGTTTATAAAAAGCTTGTTGTTTCTAATGATGGTAAAAAGTTATTAGGTGCGGTGTTAGTAGGTGATGTTGAAGCTTATGGCGATTTATTACAGCTCAAGCTTAACGATATGACCTTGCCCGAAAAACCCGAAGCCTTAATTTTACCTGCTACCGATGGCAGTAAACCTGTTGGTTTAGGGGTTGATGCCTTACCCATGAGCGCGGTGATTTGTTCTTGTAATAACGTCACCAAACAAGACTTATGTACTGCCATTGAAGGCGGTGTCATGGAGTTAGGTGAATTAAAATCTTGCACCAAAGCAGCCACCAGTTGTGGCGGTTGTTCTGCCTTAGTGGGTCAAGTCTTAAAATGTGAATTACAAAAACGTGGTGTGGAAGTCAAAAAAGATATTTGTGAACACTTCGCTTATTCACGTCAAGAAATGTATCACCTTGCAAAAGTTGGCAACATTCGTACGTTTGAAGATTTTATCGCTAAACACGGTAAAGGTGATGGTTGTGATATTTGTAAACCAACATCAGCCTCCATTTTTGCCTCTTTATGGAATGAGCATATTTTGGCAAAGCCATTGGCTGGTTTACAAGACACCAATGACTATTTCTTAGCCAACATGCAAAAAGATGGTACTTATTCCATCGTGCCACGTATTCCTGGTGGTGAAATTACGCCTGAAGGTTTAATTATCATTGGTGAAGTGGCCAAAAAGTACAAACTTTACACCAAAATTACGGGTGGTCAACGTATCGACTTGTTCGGTGCACGTGTTGAACAATTACCTGTGATTTGGAAAGAGTTGGTCGATGCAGGTTTTGAATCAGGTCATGCTTATGGTAAGTCTTTACGTACCGTAAAATCTTGTGTTGGTTCAACATGGTGTCGTTATGGTGTGCAAGATTCTGTTGGTTTTGCCATTGATTTAGAAAATCGTTATCGCGGTTTACGTAGTCCACACAAACTCAAATTTGCGGTGAGTGGTTGTACGCGTGAATGTGCCGAAGCACAAAGCAAAGACGTAGGTGTGATTGCGACCGAAAAAGGCTGGAACTTATATGTCTGTGGTAACGGTGGTATGAAGCCACGTCATGCTGAGTTATTGGCTGGTGATTTAGATAGTGAAACTTTAATCAAGTATGTAGACCGTTTCTTAATGTTCTATATCCGTACGGCTGATCGTTTACAACGGACTAGCGTCTGGCGTGACAATTTAGAAGGTGGTTTAGATTACCTCAAAGACGTGATTATCAATGACTCTTTAGGCATTGCTGCTGAACTCGAAAGCCAAATGCAACATGTGGTTGATACCTTTGCTTGTGAATGGAAAGAAGCCATCAATAACCCAGAAACTCTCAAACGTTTCCGCTCTTTCGTGAATAGTGATGAAGTGGATAACAACGTGGTCTTTGTTGAAGAGCGTGGTCAAATCCGTCCTGCAACGGTTCAAGAAAAAGCAGGCCGTATTGCGGTTGCAGAAGTTTAACTTCGACTTCGCTCAGCTACCTATGACTCCGTTCAATGTGCCTTGAGCGGAGTCGAAGGGCGAAGAGAGCTTTGTATAAAATATTTGAGTGTAGGATGGGTTAACGAAGGAAACCCATTTTCTACACCCAGTTTTGAAAGATAGGTCATTGATCTATCAGGAGTAAAAAGATGACTAATTTAGTAAAAATTTGTCCAGTTGCCGAATTACCAGTTAATTTGGGTGTCGGTGCTTTAGTCAAAGGCCAACAAGTTGCAGTGTTCAAATTGCATAGTGGCGATATTTTTGCCATTGGCAATTTTGATCCATTTAGTGAAGCTAATGTCTTATCACGCGGTTTAGTAGGTGATTTACAAGGTCAAAAAGTAGTTGCATCACCTATTTATAAGCATCACTATAATTTGGAAACTGGCGAATGCTTAGAAGATAATAGCGTTAAAGTACCTGCCTATGATGTGATTATACAGGATGAGTATGTATATATTAGGGCTTGATTTTGGGTAGTGTTTTTAACTTTGAGGACTTACGCAATTCACTGTTTGCTATTTCAATGAAATGTGTAAGTCTTTATTTTTAGAGAAAATACGCCTATCTGACTTCCTTAATTAACACACGCAACTCTTCCATAATCGAACTGCGTGTAAATAACAAATGCCAACGGCGTCCACCTAAGCGTCGCCATAACCAAGCTGCTCTAATTCCAGCTAATAACACCGCACGAATTTGCTCTGGCACGCCAAGCGTTTGCAATTTTTGCTCTTTACCTTTAATTTGTAGTCTAAATTTTAAGGTGCCAATCGTATCAATATAAATGCCCGCAAAATTATTAATCATAGGTTGAGCGGTCACATCATTATCAAAAACCACGAGTTGTTTTTGCACTTGTTCTAAACGTTGGCGTAGTGTTTCTAACAGCTTATCCGATTTGCTTAATTGATTTTCTAGTTGAATCATCCCTAAAGCATATTGCAACTGATTAGCATGTTGATTGTTGTCATCAAGGCTATTAACACTCAAACAAGCTTCTAACGATTTTAAGCCGATTAATAATTGTTGAGGTGTACCATAAATGGCTTCAGGATTATCGGTATCAAAGACAATAATGCTATCAAGTAGTGTTTTGATTGCAGTGGTATCTGCTGTACCACGACGTGCTAAATTATCGGCTAACGCCGCTGCCTGAAAGACTGCTGCTAAGGCTAAAACTTTTTGCCGATGAATATTGCTCATGCTGTCCATAACTCCGTGCTTTCGATCACTCCACCACCTAAACATATATCGTCAACATAAAACACCACGGATTGACCAGCCGTTACAGCACGTTGAGCTTGGTCAAATACCACACGCACACCATTGCCTTCGGTATGAATCACACAATCTTGATCGGCTTGGCGATAGCGAGTTTTGGCTTTGCAACGTAAGGGTAACTCAGGTAAATGGCCTGCAACCCAATCGAGTTTTTCGCTATATAAACTACGTGACATCATTAAAGGATGTTCATGGCCTTGACCAATAATCAAACGGTTGGTATTTAAATCTTTAGCCACCACAAACCACGGGGCTTCAGCACTGTTTTTAACACCACCCACACCAATACCTTGACGTTGTCCCAAGGTGTAATACATTAAGCCTAAATGTTCACCAATGACTTTGCCTTCATCGGTGACAATTTCACCTTTTTGTGCAGGTAAGTATTGTTGTAAGAAGTCCCGAAAACGGCGTTCACCAATAAAACAAATGCCTGTCGAGTCTTTTTTTGCATGATTAATAAAACCTTGTTCGGCGGCAATACGACGCACTTCAGGTTTTTCAATATCACCCACAGGGAATAAGGTTTTGGCGATCTGTTTACCATTAACAGCATGTAAAAAATAACTTTGGTCTTTGTTGGGGTCTAAACCTTTGAGTAATTGTGCACAATCACTATCGGCACTACGACGGGTATAATGACCAGTGGCAATAAAATCAGCACCTAACACAAGGGCATAATCTAAAAATGCCTTAAACTTGATTTCTTTATTACATAAAATATCAGGGTTTGGGGTACGACCTGCTTGGTATTCTGCCAAGAAATGCTCAAACACTCTGTCCCAATATTCCGCAGCAAAATTAGCGGTATGTAGTTTGATGCCTAATTTGTCACACACAGCTTGAGCATCTTTGAGATCTTCTTTGGCTGTGCAATAGTCAGTGCCGTCATCTTCTTCCCAGTTTTTCATAAACAGGCCTTCAACATCATAGCCTTGTTGAAGAAGAAGATAAGCGGATACAGAAGAATCAACACCGCCAGACATACCAACAATAACTTTTGGACGAGTGGTGGCGGTGGAAGAAGTTAAATTAGCGTTCATTGTGACGTAGGATGCTCATAAATCGCAGATAAAGGAAAAGATTGACCACGTAAATAGTCTTGAATGCATTTTATCACTAAAGGACTGCGCGCGCGATTAGACGTTACTAATTCATCTAACGTTAACCACACCGCACGAATAATGCCTTCATCAAGTGGTCTTTCATAATGATGTATCGCTTTAGCAATAAAACACATACGATAATAGGTGGTATCTGGCTTGTTTGGTGGGGTATAGGTATATATACCCAGTAAAGCGGTTGGCTCTACTTCAAAGCCTGTTTCTTCGAGTGCTTCGCGTTTTGCTGCTTCAATTAAGGTTTCGTTATGCTCAACATGACCAGCAGGTTGATTATAGACATCCACATGAGAATCTAAAATTTCTTCTTCGACTAACAAAAATTTACCATCACGTTCAACAATCACTGCAACGGTGACATGGGGTTGCCAGTTATTCATCTGTTATACTCCTTGATATATTAGCCAAACAGGCTCAATTTAATATTATAGAGAGAATCCATGTCTTTAACACATTTAGATGAGAAAGGCGCGGCCAGAATGGTCGATGTGAGTGAAAAATCATCAACCGTTAGGGTGGCGGTTGCTGAAGCTAAAGTTAAAATGCTGCCACAAACCCTCGATATGATTGTTGAAGGTAAACACGCCAAAGGTGATGTATTGGCGGTGGCGCGTATTGCAGGTATTCAGGCTGCCAAAAAGACCAGTGATTTAATTCCCTTATGTCATCCTTTAATGCTATCGTCCGTCAAAGTAGAACTGGAAGCAGATGGGCTAGAGCACATTAAAATTACGGCAACATGCAAATTAACAGGGCAAACGGGTGTTGAAATGGAAGCGTTAACAGCCGCCTCAGTAGCAGCATTAACCATTTATGATATGTGTAAAGCTGTAGATAAAGGCATGATTATTGAGCAAATACGCCTATTACAAAAGACAGGCGGAAAATCAGGAGATTGGCAAGCATGAACATTACGATTTGTTATTTTGCCAGTTTTAGAGAGAAACTTGCGACTCAACAAGAAAATTATACACTCCCTAATTCAGTTAAAGTTGAAGAATTAAAACAACAATTAGCTAATAGAGGCGGCGTATGGCAAGAGCTATTTGCCTGTACACAAGGGGTCTTGGTGGCGATTAATCAAGAAATGGCAACTCTTGAGAGTGTGGTAAATGAAGGTGACGAAGTGGCATTTTTTCCACCAGTGACAGGTGGCTAACCCCTTTATTTATACACTCCCTAAATTGAAGATACTTAAAAATGAAAAAAAACATCCGTATTCAAAAAAACAATTTTGTTTTAGAGACAGAAGTTAAAAACTTATATTTAAACAATGCAGGCGCAGTGGTGAGTTTTGTTGGATTGGTGCGTGAGCAAGCCAGTCATGGTCAAGTAACAGCCATTGAACTTGAGTATTATCCTGCCATGACGCAAAAAGCCTTAGAAAATATTGTTGAGCAAGCAAAACAACGTTGGCCATTGTTAGGTGTTACCGTTATTCATCGAGTAGGGTATTTAACGGCGCAAGAACAAATTGTTATGGTGGCAGTGGCTAGCAAGCATCGCCATGCCGCATTTGCGGCGGCTGAATTTATAATGGATTATTTAAAGACCCAAGCACCATTTTGGAAAAAGGAATATATTGCAGGGCAATCAGAAGGTGTTTGGGTAGAAGCCAAAGACAGTGATAATCAGGCTTTGGCTAAATGGCAAAACTAACGTAAATCTGGCTTATTATGAGCCATTTGTTGTGCGCCAATCAAAATCATTCTGAGCATAACCACCGTTGACTCAATAATTTCGCTAT